>NZ_JYDF01000120.1:0-8686 GCF_003263525.1 Rahnella sp. NRRL B-41462
CCCGCCTCCCCCTTCGCAGGGGGAGGAGCCGTACCGAATCCTCTTCTGAACAGGCATCACAAATTTAAATATTCCCCGCTTTTTCATCACCCATAATTGATAAGCGTCATAACGCCCGGTGAACTATTTCGGCAAAGTGCCCGCCTTTCACTTGGATCCAAATTTAATCTCGGGGAACACAATAATGCTGGAATTACTGATCGGGCTGGTAGTCGCCGTCTTTGTCGGCCGCTATATCATTAAAGGCTATTCACCCACCGGCGTTCTGATGGTCGGCGGCTTATTATTGCTGATTATCAGCGCCATCATGGGTCACAGCATCCTGCCGGAAGGCACCAAAAGTACCGGCTGGAATGCGACAGATATCGTTGAGTACGTCAAAATTCTGCTGATGAGCCGCGGTGGCGATCTGGGGATGATGATCATGATGCTGTGCGGTTTCGCAGCCTATATGACCCATATTGGTGCCAACGATGTGGTCGTCAAACTGGCGTCGCGCCCGTTACAGATGATCAATTCACCGTACATTCTGATGGTTGCGGCGTATATTCTGGCGTGTCTGATGTCCCTGGCCGTGTCTTCGGCGACCGGTCTGGGCGTGTTACTGATGGCAACGTTGTTCCCGATTATGGTTAACGTCGGCATCAGCCGGGGCGCGGCGGCGGCGATTTGTGCGTCTCCTGCGGCGATCATTCTTTCCCCTACCTCAGGTGATGTGGTGCTGGCGGCGCAGGCGGCGAATATGCCGCTGGTGGATTTTGCCTTTAAAGTCACCCTGCCGATTTCGATTGCTGCCATCGCGGCGATGGCGGTCGCGCACTTCTTCTGGCAACGCTATCTGGATAAACGCGATACCTCCGTGCTGGCAGATGCTGTCGATTCCAATGCTGACGATGTCATTGAAACCAATGCTCCGGCTTTCTACGCTATTTTGCCTTTCACGCCGATTATCGGTGTGCTGATTTTTGACGGTAAATGGGGACCCAATCTGCATATCATCACCATTCTGGTGATTTGTATGTTGCTGACCGCCCTGATTGAAACCGTGCGTAACCGTAACGGCAAAGCGGTATTCGCCGGACTGGACGTGGCTTATCGCGGCATGGCGGATGCATTCGCAACGTTGTGATGCTGCTGGTCGCGGCGGGCGTGTTTGCTCAGGGGCTGAGCACCGTCGGGTTCATCAGCAGCCTGATAGGACTGGCGCAAAACTTTGGCTCCGGCAGCATCGTCATGATGCTGGTGCTGGTAGTCATCACCGTGCTCGCCGCCATGACCACCGGCTCCGGTAATGCTTCGTTTTACGCCTTCGTCGAACTTATCCCAAAACTGGCCGCGAAAATGGGCATCAACCCGGAATATCTGGTCATCCCGATGTTGCAGGCATCCAACCTGGGTCGCACTATTTCCCCTGTTTCGGGCGTCATAGTGGCCGTGGCCGGTATGGCAAAAATATCGCCTTTCGAAGTCGTCAAACGCACGTCCGTTCCCGTGCTGGTTGGCCTGATTGTGGTAATTGTCGCCACCGAAATTCTGGTGCCGGTGCATTAAAGCCTTTCTATTTAAATCCCCTTCCTGAGCGAAGGGGATCATTGATCACATAAATACGATAACGAGAATGCCTCTCACAGGTTAAGCTACTGCGCCTTGAAGGTCGGGGAAGTTTCCCTGTGCTGATTTGATAGCAAAACCAGCGTGAGAAAAGCTTTTATGTTGAATAATCCGGGTTATAAACGTATTGGCGGGTGGCTACTGGCCCCGATGGCGTATCTGATTGTGACGCTGCTGAGCGTGGTATTAATGCTGTTTCTGTTTTCAATGGCGTTATTTATGCCGGAATCGCGCGAATATCTCATCACCAACTCCCAGGCATTTACCCTGCAATGGTATTTCTCGGTGGTGACCACGTTAGCGATGGGGTTATTTACCGTCGCGGTATTGCTGCAATTCTGTAAGCGCGCCAGCGTGTTACCCAAAATGTATATTATCTGGTTATTGTGCACAGTACTTCTGGCGGTAAAAGCCTTTGCATTCTCACCGGTTACCGATGATTTGGCCGTGCGTAACTTATTGTTACCTTTATTGGCCGCCGCCGTCTTTGTGCCTTATTTCAAGCGCTCACTGCGGGTAAAAGAAACCTTCACGGAATAACCCTGAGGTTTTTAATGTTTATTATGTCCGGGCAATTGTCATGACCTCTTATTTATTACTTTTTGTCGGCACTGTGCTGGTAAATAACTTCGTACTGGTTAAGTTTCTTGGCCTGTGCCCGTTTATGGGCGTTTCCAAAAAACTGGAATCCGCTATCGGTATGGGTCTCGCCACCACATTTGTGATCACCCTGTCGAATATCTGCTCGTGGATCGTCAACACTTTCGTTCTGATGCCGCTGGGGCTGGTCTATCTGCGCACTATGGCCTTTATTCTGGTGATCGCGGTTGTTGTACAGTTCACCGAAATGGTGGTGCGCAAAACCAGCCCGTCTCTGTACCGCCTGCTGGGCATCTTCCTGCCGCTTATCACCACCAACTGCGCTGTGCTCGGCGTGGCGCTGCTGAACATCAACCAGCAATTCAACTTTATGCAATCTGCGCTGTACGGTTTCGCCGCGTCACTGGGCTTCTCGCTGGTGATGGTGCTGTTTGCCGCTATCCGTGAACGTCTGGTGGTGGCTGACGTCCCCGCACCGTTCAAAGGTTCTTCGATTGCGCTGGTCACGGCTGGCCTGATGTCATTAGCCTTTATGGGCTTCACAGGTCTGGTGAAATTCTAATGTTTGAATTATGGGTAGCGATTGGCGCGCTGACCGCTCTGGCGCTGGTTTTTGGCCTGCTGCTGGGTTACGCCTCGCGCCGCTTTGCCGTGGAAGGCAACCCGGTTGTCGATCAGATTGACGATATCCTGCCGCAAAGCCAGTGTGCGCAATGTGGCTATCCCGGCTGCAAGCCTTACGCCGAAGCGGTCGCCAATGGCGACAACATCAATAAATGCGTGCCGGGCGGCGAAGCCGTCATGCTCAAGCTGGCGACCTTGCTTAACGTTGAGCCGCAGCCGATGGGTGAAGACGCTGCGGCTGCTGTCCCGGTGCGTAAAGTCGCCTATATCGACGAGAGCAATTGCATCGGCTGCACCAAGTGTATTCAGGCCTGTCCGGTGGATGCCATCGTGGGTGCCACCCGCGCCGTACACACCGTGATTACTGATTTATGTACCGGCTGTGACCTGTGCGTCGCGCCGTGCCCGACGGACTGCATCGAAATGCTGCCAGTAAAAACCACCACCGCAAACTGGAAGTGGGATTTGAAATCCATTCCGGTTCAGGTCATCCATGCGGAGTAACATGTTTAATCTGTTTGCGGCGCTCAAAAAAGACAAAGTCTGGGACTTCGACGGCGGTATTCATCCGCCGGAAATGAAGACTCAGTCGAGCCACGTTCCGCTGCGCAACGTGCCGCTGCCTGAGCGCTTTATCATCCCCCTTCAGCAACACCTTGGCCCTGAAGGCGAGCTGTGTGTGAAAGCCGGCGACCCTGTGTTAAAAGGTCAGCCGCTGACCACTGGCCGTGGCCGTACCGTGCCGGTTCACGCGCCGACGTCGGGCGTGATCACGGCCATCGAACCGCACATCACCGCGCACCCTTCCGGTCTGAAAGAACTCTGTGTGCTGATTGAAGCCGACGGCCTTGATACCTGGTGCGAACGCGAATTCATTGCCGATTACCGCCAGCTTTCTGCTGATGAACTGAATCAGCGCATCAGTCAGGCCGGTATTGCCGGGCTGGGTGGCGCAGGCTTCCCGACCGCCAGCAAATTAGCCGGTGGCCTGACATCGACCCGCACACTGATCCTCAACGCGGCCGAATGTGAGCCTTACATCACTGCCGATGACCGGCTGATGCAGGAACATGCCATGGAAATTCTCCAGGGCACGCGCATCCTCTGCCACATGTTGCATCCTGAACGGGTGCTGATCGGCATCGAAGACAACAAACCTGAAGCGATTGCCGCGCTTAAAGCCGCGATCAGCGCTGAAATCTCCGACGGAGTGCGTTTCGAACTGCGGGTCATTCCGACCAAATACCCGTCCGGCGGTGCCAAACAGCTGACCAAAATCCTGACCGGCCTCGAAGTGCCGAAAGGCCATCACTCGTCGTCCATCGGCGTACTGATGCAAAACGTCGGCACCGTGTTTGCCATTAAACGCGCAATCATTGACGGCGAACCGTTGATCGAACGCGTGGTCACGCTGACCGGCGAAGCGATGGCAAAACCGGGTAACGTCTGGGCGCGTCTGGGCACGCCGATTGAACACCTGATGCAGGAAGGCCAGTTACAACCGCAGGGCGATAAAAAGATGGTGATTATGGGCGGCCCGCTGATGGGCTTCACCCTGCCATCGCTCAATGTGCCTGTGGTCAAAATTTCCAACTGTCTGCTCGCGCGTCTGACGCCGAACTGGGTCAGCCGGAGCCGGAAGAAGCCTGTATCCGTTGCAGCCTGTGCGCGGAATCCTGTCCGGCCGGTTTACTGCCTCAGCAACTTTACTGGTTCAGTAAAGGCGAAGAACACGAAAAAGCGCGCAAGCATAATCTGTTCGACTGCATCGAATGCGGCGCCTGTGCGTATGTCTGTCCGAGCAATATTCCGCTGGTGCAATATTACCGTCAGGAAAAGGCCGAAATCCGTGCCATCGATGCAGAGACTGCCCGGGCCACCGAAGCCAAAGCCCGTTTCGAAGCCAAACAGGCGCGTATGGAACGTGAGAAATTAGCGCGTGAAGAGAAACATCAGAAAGCGGCAGTGAAGCTGGACGACGTCGCAGCAAAAGAAGTACCTGTCGCTGAAAAAGCCACGGAACAACAGGCCGAAGCCGATCCGCGCAAAGCGGCGCTGGCCGCTGCCATTGCCCGTGCGAAAGCGAAGAAAGCCGCCGCTGAGCAGGAAATCCCGGTGGCTTCTGAGCCGGTGCCTGAAACGCCGCCATCTGCAGAAGACGATCGTAAGGCCGCCGTGGCAGCCGCTCTTGCCCGCGTGAAAGCGAAGAAAGCCAGTAATAACGGCGTTGTCGTGGAAGCCAAAGAAAGCGAACTGAACGTTGCACCACAGCCCTCCGCTGACGACGATCGCAAAGCTGCTGTCGCCGCCGCCATTGCCCGCGTGAAAGCCAAAAAGGCCGCTGCTGCGCAACCTGCGGGCACTGAAGAAAACGTGACAACGTCACCTGCACAGCCTTCCGCAGACGACAAACGCAAGGCGGCGGTGGCGGCTGCCATCGCGCGTGCCAAAGCCAAAAAAGCCGCTGCGCTGAGTGAAGCGCAGGACGCTGAACCGGAAGAAAAAGAAACATCACAACAAGAAAGCGATCCACGCAAAGCCGCTGTAGCGGCTGCGATCGCCCGAGTTAAGGCCCGTAAAGCCGCTCAGACAATGTCGAACGAGGAATAGATGGCCTTCAGGATTGCAAGTTCACCTTTTACGCATAATCGCCAGAACACCAGTACCATCATGATGATGGTGATTCTGGCGTGTATTCCCGGCCTGCTCGCTCAGGTCTGGTTCTTCGGTTACGGCACGCTGATTCAGCTGACGCTCGCTATCGTCATTGCCCTGCTGGCAGAAGGCGCGGTGTTACAGTTGCGCAAACTGCCGGTGAAAAAACGCCTGGGCGATAACAGTGCCCTGCTGACAGCCGTTTTGCTGGGTATCAGCCTGCCGCCGCTGGGCCCGTGGTGGATGGTGGTGCTCGGCACGATTTTCGCCATCATCATCGCCAAACAACTTTACGGGGGTCTTGGTCAGAATCCGTTTAACCCGGCCATGGTAGGTTATGTGGTGCTGCTGATTTCTTTCCCGGTTCAGATGACAACCTGGCTGCCGCCGGATGTTTTACAGCATCATCACGTCGGATTCACCGACACGCTGCTGACCATTTTCACCGGCCATAACAGTCAGGATCTGACCGCGTATCAGTTGAACATGAACGTGGATGGCGTGACGCAGGCGACACCACTGGATGCATTTAAAACCGGTTTGCGCTCCGGCCATACCGCCGATCAGATCCTCGGGACGCCGCTGTTTAGCGGCACACTGGCCGGTCTCGGCTGGCAGTGGATTAACCTCGGATTCCTGGCCGGTGGCCTGTTCCTGATGTGGCGCAAAATCATCAGCTGGCATATTCCGGCCGCCATGTTAGGCATGCTGGTCATTTGCGCAGGTATCGCGTGGGGTCTGGCACCGGAAAACTATCCTTCACCGCTGATCGGACTGTTCTCCGGCGCGACGATGCTGGGCGCGTTCTTTATTGCCACGGATCCGGTGACAGCATCCACCACCCCGAAAGGCCGCCTGATTTTTGGGGGACTGATTGGTTTACTGGTGTGGCTGATCCGCAGTTATGGCGGTTATCCGGATGGTGTCGCTTTTGCCGTTTTACTGGCCAATATCACCGTGCCACTGATTGATCACTACACACAACCACGCGTTTACGGGCATCGCTGAGGAAGAATTATGTTAGCTACAATGCGACGCCACGGCCTGATTCTGGCTTTCTTTGGCGCACTGATGACCGGTATGACGGCACTGGTCAACCTGATGACCAAGCCGACCATTGAACATCAGGCGCTGTTACAGCAAAAAACGCTGTTTGATCAGGTGATCCCGGCCAGCGTGTACGACAACGACATGCAAAACGAATGTTACAACGTCACTGACGAGTCACTTGGCAGCATGGCACCGCACCGTCTGTATCTGGCGCGCAAAAATGGTCAGCCGGTGGCTGCCGTGGTTGAAACCACCGCGCCTGACGGCTATTCCGGTGCGATTCAGTTGCTGGTGGCGGCTGATTTTCATGGCAAAGTTTACGGTTCCCGCGTGCTGGAACAGCACGAAACGCCGGGGCTGGGTGACAAAATTGAAGTGCGCATTTCCGACTGGATCAAACATTTCGCCAATCAGACCGTCAATGGTGCAAGCGATGAGCGCTGGGCGGTGAAGAAAGACGGCGGTATGTTTGATCAGTTTACCGGTGCGACCATTACACCGCGCGCCGTCGTCCGCTCGGTAAAACGTACGGCGCTGTTTATCGGGACGGTACCGTCTCAGCTTTCCCACCTCACCCCTTGTGGAGCCCGTGATGAGTGAAGCCAAAAAGATAATCGTTCAGGGTCTGTGGACCAATAACTCCTCGCTGGTGCAGTTGCTGGGGCTTTGTCCGCTGCTGGCCGTGACGTCGACTGCCACCAATGCCCTCGGTTTAGGGCTGGCGACCACGCTGGTGCTGACCTGTACCAACGCCATGATTTCCGCATTCCGTAAGTGGATCCCGGATGAAATCCGCATCCCGATTTACGTGCTGATTATCGCCTCGGTGGTCAGTACCGTGCAGATGCTGATCAACGCCTACGCGTTCGGTCTGTATCAGGCGCTGGGGATTTTTATTCCGCTGATTGTGACCAACTGCATTGTGGTCGGACGTGCCGAAGCCTGCGCCGCCAGCAGCCCTGTGCATCTGGCTGCCCTCGACGGTGCGATGACAGGTCTCGGGGCAACCTGCGCAATGTTTGTGCTGGGTTCAATGCGTGAAATTCTCGGCAGCGGCGTGCTGTTTAATGGCGCTGATTTGTTGCTCGGCAGTTGGGCGAAAGTGCTGCGCGTCGAAGTGCTGCATCTGGATAACCCGTTCCTGCTGGCAATGCTGCCGCCGGGCGCATTTATCGGCCTCGGTCTGCTGCTGGCCGGCAAATATCTGATTGATCAGCGTATGAAAGCACGGCAAGCGGCACAGCACGTTGTGGTGGAAGAAAGCCTGCCAAAGGGAAGCGTTCATGAATAAGGAAAAACGCACCGAAATTCTCAGCCGTTTGCGCGATAACAATCCGCATCCCACTACCGAACTGGTGTACACCACCCCGTTCGAACTGCTGATTTCGGTATTACTTTCTGCGCAGGCTACCGATGTCAGCGTGAACAAGGCGACAGCAAAGCTGTATCCGGTCGCCAACACGCCGGAATCGGTTCTGGCGCTTGGCGTGGACGGCGTAAAGGAATACATCAAAACCATTGGCCTGTTTAATGCCAAAGCGGAGAACGTGATTAAAACCTGCCGTATTTTGCTGGAAAAACACCATGGTGAAGTGCCGGAAGACCGCGCCGCGCTTGAAGCGCTGCCTGGCGTTGGCCGCAAAACCGCCAACGTAGTGCTCAATACCGCCTTCGGCTGGCCGACCATTGCCGTGGATACGCATATTTTCCGCGTCTGTAACCGCACGAAGTTCGCGCCGGGTAAAACCGTGGATGACGTCGAAGAGAAATTGCTGAAAGTGGTTCCGGCCGAGTTCAAGCTCGACTGCCACCACTGGCTGATCCTGCATGGCCGCTATACCTGCATTGCACGTAAGCCGCGGTGCGGGTCATGTTTGATCGAAGATTTGTGCGAGAGTAAAGAGAAGGTTTATGCGGAGTGAAAGGGGATTCCCTTTGGATCCCTTTAAATGGCTTTAAATGGCTTTAAAAGCTTTAAATAGAATTGAGTAAATTTCGGTTTCTCAATAACGGTTATCACACGGCCTTTCGTGCCGAAACCGACCAGAGGGGAAAGGCTTTTCCCCTCTGAACTCCCCTCGCTTTTTCAAACATGTGATCCGCGCGCTGGCTATGTTTCAGCAACCGCAGCGACAGGCTGGAAATC
>NZ_JYDF01000121.1:0-18411 GCF_003263525.1 Rahnella sp. NRRL B-41462
CTCCCCTGCAAAGGGGAGGGTTGGGTGGGCGCAGTCGTTTGCAACCCCCCCTCCCCGCCTCCCCCTTCGCAGGGGGAGGCGCACTACATCAACTTTGCTGAACGTGCAGACCGTGCTGCACCAGAACGTCTCCCAGCGTATTCGAGGCTTCTATTGAGGTATTGTGGTAAACGTCGAACGTCAGGCCATCCACCGTGCGTTGCCCGGTTTCGTTCCACGCACCGTCAGTGCCGATGTGCAGATTCACCAGACTGCCCTCGCCGCCTTTGATGATCACTTCATCGGTCGGGTTATCCTTCACGCTCAGCGCCTCATGCAGGTTCAGCGAGATACTGTTGGTGCCGGAATTGCCCAAATCGAAGATGTCGATATGCTCAACTTTCAGCCCGAGCAGGGTCAGATCCAGATGCTGATTGGTGCCCGCCAGCAGCAAGGTATCGACACCGGTACCGCCGTCGATCAGACCGAAGTCCAGCGTGTGAACTGCAATCACGTCATCGCCGGTGCCACCCAGTGCGACACCGTCCGTTGCCGTCAGATCGATAGTGACTCCGCCAATCGAGAAGGCAGTATCAGCATGCGCGGTGGTTTCTGATGTCGTGGTGGCAGTAGACTCCGTAGTCGCCAGCGACGAGACCAGTGTGCTGGTGGCGTGCGTGGTGTCTGTGGGTTCCGATGTAGAAGTGGTCGTAGAATCGGCTACCACACTGGCGGCCAGTGTATGCGTGTCGGTATCCTCGGCAGACAGAGAGGTCGCCATCAGCGTGGCGGTTTCTGGCGGTAATGATGAACCGACGGTCAGCCCGACATGGGCATCAAATCCGTTACCGGCGGCATCAACGGCTTTCAGTTCAACCACCGATCCCAGTAATGCCGACAGCAGGCCCACCAGTCCGTAGCTGCTCAGCAGCGCACTGCTGAATTTCACCGTCCACGAACCGTCTGCCTGCACGGTACCCGCCAGCGTATTCCCCAGCAGGGTTACGCTGACCAGACCGCCCTGCGCGATATTGCGGCTGGTGCCGCTCAGCGTCAGCCCCTGACCCCCGAGGATATTGCTCACCAGACCGAGCGTCAGCCCGAGAACCGGATTCAGCGCCACCAGCGGCAGATCATGCGTCAGGACGTTCAGCAGGTTGGAAGACGTCGCGGTGTTACCCACACTGTCTCTCACCACCACGGAGACCTGTGTGGAACCGTCCGCCAGTCCTTGCAATTCAGCAGAGGTGAACGGCACGCTCCAGACGCCGTTAGTGACAGTACCGGTGTGTGTAACGGTGCCGACCGTTACAGATACCGTGCCGTTGAGCAGATTAGATGTACCGGTAATATTGGTATTCGCACCGGCTTCTGCAGCATTGAGATACTGGTCTCCGCCAAACAAGGTATTGACCAGCAGCGTCGGCAAGGTATGGATCCCCACCGTTGCTGTAGCACTGCCGCTGACGGCGTTACCGGCGGCGTTGGTCACCGAGGCACCGACGTTCAGCGTACCGTCGAGCAAGCCCGCCAGAGTGAGCTGCGGAATCGCCACACTGAAGGTGCCGTCGGCTTTCACCAGCGCCGTCAGGGTATTTCCGCCCACGTTCAGGGTCACCGTTGAGCCCTGCGCGTTAGTCGTGGTACCGCTGATGGTTTGGGTCAGCAGCGCATCTGCCGCGTTCAGCAGACCATCGCCAAACAGCGGATTCAGCGTGATGGTTGGCAGTGACTGCGATACCACACTCAGCAGGCCGGTGACCGACGCCGCGTTACCGGATCCGTCCGTCAGGCTGGCGACCACCGACTGCGTGCCGTTGAGGATGGCGGTCAGATCGGTCACCGGCACGGTGACACTGAAGACACCGCCCGCACCGACCGTCGCCAGATAATTTTTGCCATTCAGGGAAACCTGCACCTGCGTGCCCTGCGCCACGTTGGTCGCGACACCGCTGATGGTTTGTCCGGTCAGCAGGTCAACCACATTCAGCACGCCATCGCCAAACAGCGGGTTAAGCACAATCGACGGCAGATTGTTAATACCGACATTCAGGCCCACGGTACTTGAGGTCGTGTTACCCACCGCATCGGTGACTGAGGCGACGAGGGTGAGGTTACCGTCAAGCAGGCCGGATAATTGCAGCGGCGTCAGCGACGCTGAGAATTTGCCGTCGCTGTCTACGGTAGCGGTCAGGTTAATCAGACCGCCGCCGACATTGATATTGACGATTTCCCCGACCTGGCCGTTGGTGACCGTACCGCTGATGGTTTGAGTCAGCAGCGCTTCAGCGGCGTTAAGAATACCGTCAGCACCAAAGACCGGATCCAGCACAATTTTCGGTACCGCATTGATAATAGCGTTCAGCGTTCCGCTGGTAGTGGCGGTATTGCCTACACTGTCGGTCACAGAAACCCCGACCGTGAAGGTGCCATCCCCCAGCGCGTTCAGGTCACCCGGTTGCAGGGTGATGCTGAATGCACCGCTGGCATCGGTCGCCCCGAGGAAGGTTTTCCCGCCCAGCGTGACCTGTACCTGCGTACCCGTCGCCACACCGGTGACCGTACCGCCAATCACCTGCGTCGTCAGCGCGTCAGCCGCGTTCAGCAAGCCGTCGCCCAGAACTGAGGTCAGGTTAATGACCGGCCTGACCAGATCCAGCACCGCGTTCACGGCCGCGCTGCCAACGTTACCGGCAGCATCTGCTACCGTCACGCTGACCGCAGCGGTCGTGCCGCTCAGCAAACCAAGAACAGACGGCGGGACGGTGACCAGGAAATGCCCGGTCGCATCGACCACGCCATCAATGGTTTGCGTTCCGACCTGCACTGCGATTGCTGTCCCCGCAGCCACGTTAGAGACCGTGCCGCTGATGGTCTGATTCACCAGCAGATCGGCGATATTCAGCACGCCGTCGCCAAACACGGTGTCGAGCACCACCTGCGGCAGATTGTGGATCGCAATCCCCACCGGAATATTCGTTGCAGACGAGTTGCCTGCCGGGTCAGTCAGGGTGATGCCCAGATTCAGGTTGCCATCCAGCAACGCGCCCAGATCACCCGGCTGGATCTGCAGATCCCAGGTACCCGCCGTCACGGTAGTGTTGTAGGTTTTACCGCCAAGCGTCACGGTGACCTGAGTGCCGTCAACCGCTGTCGCGACGCCGCCGATAGTTTGCGCCAGCAGAGATTCCGCCGCATTCAGCAGACCGTTACCACCAAACAGAGGATCCAGATCGCCCAGAACCGGAAGCGTTTTAATGACGTCCAGATTGAGCACAGATGCTTTCACGTTACCTGCCGCATCGGTGAGGTTCAGGTTGAGCACCTGCTGACCTTCACCCAGCGCACCGAGCAAGGCCGCCGGAATGTTCAGTGACCACGCACCGTTAGCCCCGACAATCGCCGAGAGCGGCGTGCCGTTGATAACCGTCGACACCACTGAACCCACGCCCGCACCAATCGCCGTGCCGCTGAGGGTTTGTGCTACCTGAGATTCCGCCAGATTGAGGAAACCGTCGGTCAGCCCCAGTCCGCTGGCCACGTTCAGGTCCAGCAATTTGTTGAAGAAGATATCCAGACCGGTACTGACGCTGGTGGTGTTACCCGCCGCATCGGTCACGGTGGCCGCCAGTGTCAGGGTGCCATCGTTGAGTAAAATCAGTTGTTCAGGTGTCAGGTTGAGCGACCATGCCCCGCCCGGCTGGATAACCGCCGTACCGATTGATGCACCGCCCAGTGTGACGTTGACGGTCTGACCGTCCGCGCCGCTGGAGGTCCCGCCCACCAGTACGTTGAGCAGTGATTCCGCCAGATTGATGACGTTGTTACCGGCCACCGCATCCAGCGCCAGCAACGGCGCAGACGTATCGACGTTCACCGTATGCGGAACCGCCGTCCCCACGTTGCCTGCCGCGTCCGTCAGGGTCGCGGAGATCACGTTGGTCGCACCATTCCCTTGTGGCAATGCCTGCAAATCGGCCGCTGGCACGCTGACTGACCAGGTGCCGCCTGCCTGCACGGTGCCGCTGTAAGTTTTGCCATTCAGCGTGACCGTAACCACCCGGCCCACCTCGCTGGTATCCGCCGTCCCTGAAATCAGTTGCGCGGATTTGGACTCGGTATTATTCAGAATATCGTCGCCGGTAAAGGCGCTGATAGTCAGGGTCGGTGCGGTGGTATCCACCAGCACGCTTTGTGTGGCATTGGTCAACGGAATAAGCGTTGATGCGGTCACCGTGGTGGTCGTGCCATTCACAAATTCAGTGGCAGAAACAGCAACAGACCAGGTTCCCGCAGTGACTGTCGCCAGATGCGGAACACCTCCCACGGTGATGTTGACCAATGTGCCATCCGGCACATTCACTGTTTTACCGGAAAGGGTAATGTTCGCCGGATTGCCATCCGCCACGTTAATGATGTTGTCACCGGTGACCGGATCAATGGTGATGGCGAATGTTGGCGGCGTCAGGTTGACCGTGATGGCCTGTGGCGCCAGCAGGTTTGCCGTGTTACCCGCCAGATCATTAACAGAAGCGGTGATGGTGTCCGCGCTGTTCAGCGTAGCCAGCTCAGCCGGTGTCAGCGTCACACTCCATGAGCCATCGCCCAGCACCGTTGCCTGATGGCTGATGCTGCCGACAGTGACCGTCACCTGCTGTCCCGCCTGTACATTCACCGTTGTACCGGTGATGGTTTGCGTGCTCTGGCTCTCGGCGTAGGTCAGATCAAAACCGGCACCGGCAAAGGACGTTACTGCTACGGCTGGCAGTTGGGTTACAGCAATGCCAACGTCAGCCGAGGCCGAACCGGTGTTGCCGCCGCCGTCCGTGACCGTCACGGAGATTTGCTGTGCGCCCTGCGGCAGATCGGCGATTTCGCCCGCCGTCACAGGCACCGTCCAGTTACCGTCCGCATCCACCGTGACACCCGGAAGAGGTATTCCGGCAATAGTGACCACCACGGTTTGCCCCGCCCCTGTAATCCCCGTCGTCCCTGTCAGGGTTAGCGGTGTGGCGGCTTCCGCAGCGCTCAGATAACCATCGCCAAACGGCGTGTTGATGGTGACATCCGGCGCGGTGAGATAGCTGGTGAATGGCAACGTCGCAGGCGTACTGTTGCCTGCGGCATCTGTCACGGTGACGTTAATGTCATGCGAACCACTGCCCAGAGAGTTCAGCACGCCTGCAGGCAGACTTACCGACCAGTCGCCGGTCAGCGGATCGACGGTCGCGTTATAGGTAATGCCATTCACATCAATGGTCAGTTTAACGTTCTGATTGTTGCCGGTGATGCCGGTATTACCGGTAATCACGTTCACATCAGCCGCTTCCGTGATATTCAGATTGCCGTCGCCAAATGGCGGGTCGATAACCGGCACAGGGGCAGACAGATAGGAGGTGAAGGCCAGTGTCGCATCAGTATGGTTACCCGCGCTGTCGGTGGCCGTGACGGTAATCAGATGTGACGCCGTCGCGGTGCCAAGGGAAGTGAGCTGCGCTGATGTCAGGTTAAGGCTCCAGTTGCCGGTGTCCGGGTCGACCGTTGCCGTAAACGGGCTGCCGGTCATGCCCGCGATCGCCACGCTGACGGTTTGCCCGGCTCCGGTTACGCCGGTGGTACCGGTAAGGGTTTGCCCGTTAACGTCAATGGATTCGGCAATATTTAGCGTACCGTCACCAAACGGCAGATTGATTGCCGGTGCCGGGACGTTGTTGATTTGTACGTCAACCGACGTCGTCAGCGGCGAGATGTTACCCGCGCTGTCCGTGACCGTCACCACAACAGGCCAGGTGCCATCCTGTAAACCCAGCAACTGCGCGGGTGTCAGAGTGACACTCCAGGTTCCGGCAGCAGAATCCACCACCACCGGCACCGCATTACCGTTAATCACGACGGTAACCGTCTGACCCGGCGAGGTGATACCGGTCGTCCCGGTAATGGTGCCACCCGCCGTCGCTTCATCCAGATTCAGCACACCATCACCGAACGGTGTATTGATTCCGGCCTGCGGCAGGATTTGCGTTACCGACGTGAAATCAAGGGTACCGGCTGCGCTGCTCGGGTTTCCTGCACTGTCGGTTGCCGTCACCGAAATAGTGTGTGTGTCATCCGTCAGCCCCTGCAAGACAGAAGCAGGGACGGTGGCGGTCCAGTTGCCATCCGCGCCGACGGTCGCAGTGACCGCCGTGCCATCTATCGTCACCGTTACGGTCTGGCCTGCGCCGGTAATGCCGGTGGTGCCGGTAATCAGCTGCGTTGCGCCCGCTTCAGCGGCATTCAGCACGCCGTCGGTAAACGGCGTATTAATGGTTGGCACACCCGGTTGGGTCAGCACCACATTCAGACTGGCACTGGAAGACGCCGGGTTAAGCGCCGTATCCGTCGCGGAGACGCTGACCTGAACCGGCCCGTTGTCCAGCCCGCTAAGCAGACCCGGTGCCACGACGGCTGTCCAGCCTGTTCCGAGGCCGTTCACGGTACCGGTGATCGGATCCGCCAGCCCCGGAATAGTGACCAGCACCGTGGTGCCCGCAACCAGCCCGGTACTGGTACCGCTTAGGGTAAACCCTGCGGCGGCTTCAGCAATATTCAGCACGCCGTCGCCTGCAATAGCACCGACGGTCAGGGTTGGCAGCGAATGGGTTGCCAGCGTGAAACTGCCTGAAGCAGTCACAATGTTACCGGCCGCATCACTGACGCTCACGCCGAGGGTTTTGCTGCCATCGGTGGCGAGTGCCTGCACATCAACGCCCGGCAGGGTCAGCGACCAGACTCCCTGATCGTTGGCCGTGGTCAGGTAATCCTTACCATTGAAGGTCACTTTGACCGTCAGATTAGGATCCGTCGTCCCGCTCACCGGCACACCCAGCGCGGCTTCTGCCAGATTGATGATGCCGTCACCGCCGGTATCCACCACGACAGTCAGCAGCGGAGGAGTTGTATCAACCGTGACATCATGCGTGCTGGTTGCTACGTTTTGCGCCACATCATCCGCTGTTGCTGTGAAGGTATTGTTCCCGGCGGGCATCGCCTGAACCTGCGCCGCCGTCATCGGGAAGCTCCAGCTCCCGTCAGCCTGCACGGTAGCGGTATAGGTCGCCGTGTAGTTTTCGCCGGTAATGACCACGGTCACCGTACCGCCCACGGGCACATGCGTGGAGCTTCCGCTCACGATCATGCCCTGATTGTGTTCAGTGCTATTGATGTAATCATCGCCGGAAATGGCGTTGATGGTCAGGGTTGGCAGGTCGCCCGGCTGGGTGATAACAGTGGCGTTGTGCGATGCGGATGCCGGGTTACCCGCCACATCGCTGGCGGTCGCTGTAACGGTAACCGGTCCGTCAGACAAGGTGCCCAGATCAGCCAGCGGCACGGTTGCCGTCCAGTCGCCATTCGCACCGACGACGGCGTTGTAGGTTTTGCCGTTAAAGCTCACCACCACCGTCTGCCCGACTTCAAGATTGGTGGATGTCCCGGTGATCGGAATATCCGCGCCTTTCTCCGCCGCATTAATGTAATCATCGCCGGACACGGCTGTAATCGTCAGCGTCGGCAAATTAGCGACATTCGCATCCACACTGAAGGTCTGCGTGGCTGTCGTGCTGTTGCCTGCCGCATCGGTGATCGTGGCGGTCAGCGTATAAGTGGTATCCGTCAGCGACTGCACGACGGTACTTGGCAGCGTGAAGCTCCAGGTGCCATCGGGCTGCACGGTTGCCGTGTAGCTGACGTTGTTGAAACTCAGCACTACAGACACCGTACGTCCGGTATCGTCCAGACCGGCCGTACCGCTGATCACCACCGGTTGCAGGGACTCAGCCGCGTTGATGATATTGTCGGTCGCCACGTCATTAATACTGAGAACCGGTGCCGTGCGGTCAACCGTGATTTGCGAGCTGGTGGTGCCAGTGTTACCGGCGGCGTCCGTGACCGTCACGCTCAGCGGCAGACTGCCATTGTCCAGCGCCCCTAAATCAGCCGCCGGAATCGTGACACTCCAGGTGCCGTTCGGGTTCAGCGTCGCCGGATAGTCTTCACCGCCTAAGGAAACCACGACCGTCTGGCCGTCAGCCGTCGCACCAATGCTGCCGGTGATGGTTTGCGACTGGCCGGACTCGGTCAGGTTGAGATAGGTATCGCCAAACGGTGTATCAATGTCCGGCACAGGGACGTTATTGGTCGCGATCCCGATATTGACCGGTGGCAAAGTGGTGGTATTACCCGCTGCATCCGTCAGTGTGGTGGTCAGCGGATAGCTGCCATCCGCCAGACCGTTGAGGGTATTCGCCGGAATGGTGGTGCTCCAGCTACCGTCTGGTTGCACCTCTGCGGTATAGGTTTGTCCGTTAAAGGTCAGTGTCACTGACTGTCCTGCATCGGCCGGATCACTGGTCCCGCTGAGGGTGATCGGTGCGCCAGCTTCGGCAGCGTTAATCACATTGTCCGTCGCCACGTTATCCAGCGTCAGCGGAGGCGGTGTGAAGTCCACATCCACGGAACCCGGTAAGGTTGCGGTGTTACCCGCCGCGTCTGTCACATCAACAGTGATGGTCTTCGTGCCTTCACCGAGGCCCTGCAAATCCGCGGCAGGAATGGTCACGGTCCAGCTACCGTCAGTGGCAACCGTGCCGGTATAAGGGACGCCGTCAAGGGTAACCGTCACCGTCTGACCGTCGCCGGTCAGTCCGGTTTTACCGGTCAGTGTCTGATCGGTGGCGGCTTCCGCGCTGCTCAGCAAACCATCGCCAAACGGGGTGTTGAGCGTTGGCTCCGGCAATGTGGCGTAGATGCCCAAATCCTGGGTGGTGGTCACCGGCCCCTGATCCGTGGTGACAGTCGAGGCAATTACGTGACTGGTGCCATCCGCCAGACTGGCAACGTCAGACGCCGGAACGTTAACTGTCCAGTTACCGTCAGCATCGGTCTGCGTGGTGTAGGTCACCGTACCCAGTTTAACGGTTACCGGCGTTCCTTCCGGCACGTTGGCGGTTTTACCGCTGATATCAAAACCCGCAGCCGCTTCCGTAGCGTCGATTTTGTTATCGCCGGTGATCGGATTGATGGTCACACCGCCCAGCGCGCTGTTAACGGTGAAGTCTTCGCTGTTGTTCGCCGGATTACCGGCTTTATCGGCGACAGAAACCTCAATGGTTGCCGCGCCATTTTGCAGGGTCTGCAAGGTGGCAGCCGGTACGCTGACGCTCCATGCACCGCTGGCCAGCACTGTAGCCTGATAATCAATGCCGCCGATGGTCACGGTGACGATTTGTCCGGCTTCCACATGGGTGGTCGTTCCGCTGACGGTTTGCGGGTTCATACGTTCCGCGCCGTCGAGGGTGCCGTCTCCGGCAAAGAGGTCAATGTCGATTGTCGGCAGCAATGCCGGATCCGCTGTCACAGTGACCGGTGCGGTTGCGGTGCCTGCGTTACCGGCGGCATCGGTCACCGTGGCGGTCAGGGTATAGGTGCCGTTCGCCACGTTTGCCAGCGCATCGGCCGGAATGTTGACTGTCCAGCCGCCGCCTGCTGCCACAGTGCCGGTATAAGTGTGTCCGCCAAGGCTGATGGTGACGGTATCGCCCGCCTCACCCGCTCCTGCCGTGCCGCTGACCGGAATAATCGCCCCGGCTTCTGCGGCATTGATGGTGCCGTCGCCCGCGACCGGCGTGGTGATGGTGACTACTGGCGCGACGGTATCAATAGTTACCGGCGTACTGACATTGCTGGTATTGCCTGCCGCATCCGTGACGGCCACCAGCACCGCCCCGGGTCCCTGAGGAAGGGTTTGCAAATCTCCGGCAGGGACGGTGGCGCTCCAGTTCCCGCTGGCATCCACCGTGGCGGTGTAATCTGTCCCGCCGACGGTAACGATGACAGTCTGTCCGTCACCGCTGACCCCGGTGCTGCCGGTCAGCGTCTGACCTGCTGCCGCTTCACTGGCATTGAGCTGCGTATCGCCAAACGGCGTGTTGAGTGTCGCGTCAGGGAGGGAATGGATGATCACACCGAAGTCACTGCTGCCGGACACCGGATTGCCTGCCGCATCAGTCGCGCTGACTTTGACGGTGTTATTGCCGTCACTGAGCAGCGCCAGATCGGCTGCCGGGATCTGCGCACTCCAGGCACCGCCCGTGCCGACGGTTGCCGTATAAATTTTACCGTTCAGCGTGATGGTCACCACGCCATTTACCGGCACATTGCTGGAGGTGCCGCTGAGGGTAATTCCTGCGGCGGCTTCACCGGCATTGAGCTGGTTATCGCCCGCCACCGGATTTACCGCCAGCCCGCTGAGCAGGTTGTTGACGATCAGGGTTTCGCTGCCTGTCGCCACATTTCCCGCTTTATCCGCCACTGACACGCTAATTTGTGTGGTGCCGTTGGCGATGGTCGCCAGATCCGCCGCCGGAACGCTGACGCTCCAGCTTCCGCTTGGCTGCACCACTGCCGTATAAGAATGGCCATTCAGCAGGATCAGGACTGTCTGACCCGCTTCAACACGGGAGGTTGAACCGCTGAGCTGCTGCGCGGTTTGTTGTTCTGCTCCATCCAGCACATTATTACCCGCAAAGGTATTAACGGTGATGGTCGGGCCGTTCGCCGCATCGGCTGCAAGCTGCACGCCGGAGTTAACCGTTGTGCTGTTGCCCGCCGCATCGGACAACTGGACGCTCACCGGATAGCTGCCGTCTGCCACACCATTGAATGCGGTGGCTGGCACGGCAACATTCCACTGGCCGTTTGGCTGCACAATGCCGGTATAGGTTTCACCGTTGAGGGTGACGGTGACGGTGCGTCCGGCTTCCGAAATCGAGGCAGTTCCGGTGATCGTCACCCCCTCAGCCGCTTCAGAGGCGTTGATGTATCCGTCGCCGGAAACCGGGTTAACAGTCAGAAGCGGCGCGGTGAAATCAGCCGTAGCGTTACTGTTTAACGTGGCGGTATTGCCAGCGCCGTCAGTGGCAGTGACGGCAATCGCCACATTGCCCTGTGGCAACGCCTGCAAATCTGCTGCCGGAACCTGAACTGACCAGTTGCCGTCTGCGGCCACTGTCGCGTTATAGGTTTTCCCGCCTAATGTGACGGTGACGGTTTGACCATCACCCGATTTTCCAGTGGTACCGCTGAGAGTCTGCCCGGCGGCGGCTTCAGTCGCATTGAGCAGAGTATCGCCAAACGGGGTATTGAGAGTGGGAAGAGGATTGGTGTTATCAATACCGATATTAATACTGTTCGATAAAATTATTCCACCAGGCCCTTCGACAGTGGCAGAAATGCTGTTGAGATCTGGATTGCTTCCTTGAATGTCCTCGATCTCGCCCGTGCTTAACAGCATGAACCATCTGCCATTCGCCCCTACCGTGGCTGTTTTAAACAGCGAGCCAAATTGCACGGTGACTATGGCGTTTTCCGCTACCCCCAGAGTGGTACCACTGATTTCAATGCCGTTTGCAGTTTCCACTGCGTTGATGACGTTATCACCCGTTACCGGGTCAATCGCAATACCGTTCTGAGAGGTATCAACCTCGAAAGTATCAGTACCGGTCGCCGGGTTACCGGCTTTATCAGACACGCTGACATTGAGGGTTTGGGTACCGTCGGTCAGCGTGACCATATCGGCCGCCGGAATAATCACACTCCAGTTGCCGCTGGTCTGAACCGTGGCTTCATAGGTATTGCCGTTGAGCGTAATGGTGACAATCTGCCCGGCTTCGACGCGGGTTGTGGAACCGCTCAGCACCTGTGCCGTCTGGACTTCCGCGCCGTCAACGGCGTCATCGCCGCCAAATGCATTCACTGAAATGCCCGGCTGAAGAGTGGAATCGGCAGCAACATGCAGCGGGCTGGTGCTGGTGGTGGTGTTGCCCGCAGCGTCGGTCAGGGTGGCGCTGATCGGGAAATCACCGTTCAGACCAGTCAGCGTGCCAGCCGGGATTTGTGTGCTCCATGCGCCGTCATCACCGACAACGGCGGTAAATGTCTGGCCGTCAATGGTGATGGTAACCGTTCTGCCTGCATCTGCTGCTGAGGCAGTACCTGACAAGGTCAGTGCACCTGCAGCTTCGGCCAGACTGATTTGGCCGTCGCCCGCCAGCGAATTGATAGCAAGGGTTGGGGCGACAGTATCGATGCTGACTGGCGTGGTAATGGTGTTGTGATTGCCCGCCGGGTCCGTCACGGTGACCACGATATTATTGCTGCCCTGCGGCAGGTTACCGAGTACTGAAGGCGGAACCGTCACGGTGAAGATACCGTCTGGCGTAACCGTGCCGGTAATTTGCTGGCCACCAAGGGTGACAGTCACGGTCTGACCATCGCCGGTGAGACCCGTGTTCCCCGTCAATGTCTGGCTGGTGATGGATTCACTGCCATTGAGCGTATTGTCACCGCCGAAAGCCGGATCAAGCGTCGGCGGAACGCCATGGATAGCAACATTCAGATCTGTCGTCTGACTGATGGTATTGCCCTGACTATCGACCAGGCTGACGGTTACGGTCGTCGGGCCATCAGTCAGCGCCTGCAACCGGGCAGGAGAAAGACTCAGGTTCCAGCCCCCCTCCGCTGTTGTTGTGGTCTGATATGCCACGCCGCCGATTGTCACCGTGATCTGCGTGCCCGCAGGGACATTGGATGTGGTACCGGTGATCACCAGCGCGCTTTGCGCTTCACTGGCATTGAGCTGACCATCACCTGAGATCGGGTTGACCATCAAAATACCGGCGCTGTCGCTGATAACGAAACTTTCCGGTGTAGTGGTCGAGTTTCCTGCGGCATCGGTCAGTGACGCGGTCAGTGTATAATTGCCTTCAGCCAGCGCGGAAACCGTGCTGGCGGGTATTGTCACCGACCAGGTGCCATCAGCACCTACCGTCGTGTTGTATTGCGTGCCATTGAGGGTAACGACCAGTGTGCGCCCGGCTTCAGAGACAGAAGCTGTGCCGGTCACTGTCAGCGGTTGCTGATGCTCAACGGCGTCAAGAATGTTGTCACTGGCGACAGGATCGAGCGAGACCACCGGCGGGGTTTTATCCACGACAACGGTGATCCCCTGAGTAACCGATTTGCCATCAGTGCCGGTGACAGTGACGGACACCACGTAAGTACCATCTGCCAGATTTTGTAAATCTACCGTCGGCAGATTGATGTTCCATTTGCCGTCAGCGCCTACGGTACTGGTGTAGGTTTTACCGTTGATGGTCAGGGTAATGGTCTCGCCTGCGGCCACGTTACTTGCGGTGCCTGAAAAGATTTGTGCTAAACGCGATTCCGTGGCGTTAAGGGTGTTGTCACCGGCAAATGCGCCCAGCGATAACGTTGCGGTCTGGCCGGTGTTTCCGCCACCGGTGTTTCCGCCACCAGTATTCCCGCCACCGGTATTCCCACCGTCAGTGTTTCCGCCGCCATCGCTGCCACCGTTATTACTGCTGCTGCCACCGCCACCACCACCGCCGCCACCTGCGGCAATTGCGATCCCGGCACCCAGTGCGACAACGCCCAGCACGGCACCTAAAACAGCGGGATCAAAATTAGAGGAGTCGAGTACCAGCGCCCCGGCATCAGGAATGGTTTCATAAGCGGGAACGATCGGGGTTGCCCCCGCTGTTGCGCCGGTATCGACAAACGCGGCATGTTCGATCGGGTGGGTACCATCATCAAAAATCAGTTCGCTGTGATTCCCCTTGCCATCTGTATCGAAGAAACTGTGATAGCGGACGGTGCGTCCGTCTTTCATGTGAATAACAAGATCATTCCCCACACGCTCATAGCGGGTGACCACGTCACGGGTCGCGTGTACGCGTACTATGCTGATTTGATTAAGAGTTACGTCCTGACTGGCGTTTGAAACCTGGGAGATTACTGCACCATTAGTACGAGAAAGAATATCAATAACAACGCTACCGTTCTGAGCCATGTTGTACCCCTGTTACGCCAGTTGTTGTCCATACACGCTAAACACCGCTCTTCCTTTTCAGGTAAAAAGCGGTTCAGCGGGTAATGAAGACCATTAAGAAAAATGGATAAACTTCCAACTGGTGTGAGGTATTGCCACAGGCTACAAAACAAACAAAAACGGCTGTTATTAAATTTATATATTTTTTAGGGGCTTTGGTTAACCATCATTTCGGTATTTTTTCCCGAAACTCCATAAGTTATATGCATGATTTGAGTTAATCGCCATAAAAAGACATAATCATTAAGATTGAAATAATTCATTAAAAAAAGTCAAATCATCAGTTTGACAGATGTTAAATTTTGGTTTAACGCTATGCAGATGATTTTATTATTATAAAAAACAACAAATTAATAAATTACCCACATAATATACATGGTGTTATTGTTAACAAAATTAAGCAACAGACAGTCAGATAATCAATCAAATTAACTTATCAATTGTGTGATCGTCTTGTAGATTTTATGGCAAAAGGGTATTTGGCAAACACATAATTAGGACTATGCGCAATCACAGCACTTATGCTTTCTGATAAAGTGTCCGCCCAGTGCGTCTGTGGGCGGATAAAGGCTTAATTTTTTAAACGCAAAGGGATTTTCACAACATGCCTCACGGCCCGATAACTGCACCGCCCTCGCAGGAAATGTTCGCTGAACACATTTCGCAACCTGGCTTTAGCGGGTTCTGCGCTGACCGGTTTATCGCGCAGGTCAGCAGTTTATCTGTTGCATCAGGTTGCGTTGCGGCAACGATGTTGTGTACCACTGTTTGTGCAAAAACCGTCGTCCGCTAAAAGCGTCATTACAAGAATGAAGGAAAAAACTCATCATCATGGCTGGTAAATATTTATCGCTGACATCAACCAATATCACGCGATTCTTTTGGTTGTTCATTTTGTTGCTGGCTATGGGGCTCGGCCTTTACGGGTATAACTACACCAATGCTTATCTGAACGACAAACTGCGCACGGTGCAAAATACCGCTGACTTGCTGCAAAAGCGCATCGATAAGTATCGCTACATGACCTACCAGATTTACGACAATTTCACCGGCCAGCCGATGGCGGCGGATGCCGTCAGTGCGCAGGAAATCCGCCTGCGTCAGGATATGTATTTTGTCTCCAAACCTCACAAGAAAACTGATGCGCTGATTTTCGGTGCACACGACAGTTCCACGCTGGATTTAACCCTGAAAATTTCATCCTTCCTGGATGACCAGTGGGGCTCAACAACTCACCCTTATTCGCTGTATTACCTGAACGGTCAGGATAACAGCATGTTGTTGATCACCACGGTGCCGCTGCAGTTGCAAGACTCCCGCCTGAAGGAAAACTATTTCACCAGCACGCTGCAATCACGCCGTGCCGAAATGTTGCAGCAGGCGAACACGCTGGACGAACGCGAAAGTTATTCTCCTCTGCGCAAATCGCGCCAGAGTAACGACTATTCCTTCTCCCTGCGCACCACCTTTAATAATCCGGGACATCTGGCGACCGTGATTGCCTTCGATTTACCGATGAGTGATCTCATCCCTTACAGTATGTCGAGAGATAATTTCCAGCTTAATGGCAACACCACGGCGGTCAATGAAGGTGATCCGGCCGATGATAATCCGGCGGCCAGCAGCATCGTGATGCAGGGATGGTCGCTGGTGTTTGATGTGCCGCTGAGAAATTCACCGCTGTCACTCACCTACCACGTTCCGCTGTTCAGCCTTGTGGTTGATCTTTCACGTAATAACTTCTGGCTGATCCTGATTAACCTGTTCCTGATCGGGCTGGCGATGACCAGTATCTATTTCATTCGCCATCAGTACATCCGCCCGAGCGAGAATATGGCGGCACAATTACAGATGCAGCAGGCGCTGAATCAGGAAATCATTTCGGGTCTGCCGCTCGGTTTACTGGTGTATAACTTCAGCAACCACAGCGTGATCCTCAGTAATAAAATTGCTGACCAGTTATTACCGCATCTGAGTCTGAACAAAATTGCCAATATGGCCGAGCAGCATCACGGCACGATACAGGCGACCGTCAATAACGAAGTTTATGAAATCCGCATGATCCGCAGCC
Organism: Rahnella sp. NRRL B-41462; assembly: GCF_003263525.1. NCBI lineage: Bacteria > Pseudomonadati > Pseudomonadota > Gammaproteobacteria > Enterobacterales > Yersiniaceae > Rahnella > Rahnella sp. NRRL B-41462. Next base: position 15,999 of record NZ_JYDF01000121.1, read on the forward strand.
AGATTTCGCCGGAAACTTACCTGTTTATGCTCCACGATCAGGATAAAGAAGTGATGGTGAACCGCACGCTGCAACAGGCCAAACGTGAGTTTGAGAAGAACCTGCAGGCACGCAAACTGATGCTGCATAATCTGGGCATTGAGCTGAATCAGCCATTGCAGGAACTGAACGGGCTGGCCGTGGCGTTAGTGGAAGAACAGAAACCGGAAGAACGTCAGGCGCTGGAAAGCAAACTCCTGAGTGAGTCGCGTAACGCGCTGACGCTGGTTGATAACATTACGCTGCTGACCCGTCTGGAAACTCAGGACTGGCAACCGGCGAACGATAAGTACGTGCTTTCAACCCTGGTAGATGAGCTGTTGCTTGAGGCCCTGCCCCGCCTGAATCAGAAAGGCCTCGGGTTGCTGAATCATTTCCAGATTGCCCCTGAAGCGGCCTTTGTCGGCGATATGCAGGCAGTGAAGAAAATTCTGTCCCTGCTGCTCGATTATGCCATTGTTACCACATCGCTGGGCAAGGTGACCCTGACCAGCGAACAGGACGAAGATCGCCCGGATCAGCTGATTTTCCACATAAACGATACGGGTAGCGGAATTTCCAAAGAAGAATTGAGTAATCTGAATTATCCTTTCCTTAGCCAGACGTTAGTCGATCGCTTTAACCACGGTTCCGGGCTGACATTTTTCCTGTGTAATCAGCTGTGCAAAAAACTGGGCGGTCAGCTGGAAATCCGCAGCAAGCTCAACATCGGCACACGCTATACTGTACGTGTTAAACAACGTCAGGAAGCGCAGGAAATCGAAGCGGAAGACGAGAAATTACTCAATGATGTGACGGTATTACTCGATATCACATCAGAGGAAGTTCGCGGTATTGTGACCCGGACCATGAACGCTTACGGCGCGGTGTGCATCGTGGCTGACGATCGTCAGGTCGCGCGGGAATATGATGTTTTACTGACAGATAACCCGCAAAACAGTGACAAATTTACCCTGCTGCTGACTGACGATGAGTCGGGATTCCAGCAGCTTGAAAAGCATTATATTCGCGTCAATTACAACATCAGCAATGCGCTGATAGACGCAACCTTACTGTTAATCGAACAGCAATTTTCTGTATCCGATGACAGTGTTTCACCCGAAGAGCCCGGCGAAGACTCTCTCGACCTTTATGAAAAGCAGCTAAAATCAAGCGATTACTATCAGCTTTTCGTCGAGACAGTACCGGAAGATCTTGAGAAACTGTATAATGAAAACCAACGTCGTGATTTCACATCACTTTCCCAAACAGCACATCGTCTCAAGGGAGTGTTCGCTATGCTGAACCTGACCCCAGGCAAGCAAATGTGTGAATCGTTAGAACAATACATCGCAGATGGCGATGCGTTACAGATTACTGAAACCATCAACCACATTGATTCTTTTGTCTCCAGACTGCTCCAGCAAGGTAGCTAATCACATGAATAATATGAACGTAATTATTGCTGATGACCATCCTATCGTCCTGTTTGGTATTCGTAAGTCCCTTGAACAAATTGAATGGGTGAATGTTGTAGGCGAGTTCGAAGACTCAACTGCACTGGTTAACAGCTTAAGCAAACTTGATGCTCATGTGCTGATCACTGACCTGTCCATGCCGGGCGATAAATTCGGCGATGGCATCACCCTGATCAAATACATCAAGCGCCACTACCCGCAGTTATCCATCATTGTTCTGACCATGAACAATAATCCGGCGATCCTGAGTTCTGTACTGGATCTGGATATCGAGGGGATTGTGCTCAAGCAAGGCGCGCCAACTGACCTGCCAAAAGCGCTGGCCGCATTGCAGAAAGGCAAAAAGTTCACGCCGGACAGCGTGGCAAAACTGCTGGAAAAAATCAGCGCCAACGGTTACGGCGACAAACGCCTGTCTCCGAAAGAAAGCGAAGTGCTGCGTCTGTTCGCAGAAGGTTTCCTGGTGACTGAGATTGCCAAAAAGCTGAACCGCAGCATTAAAACCATCAGCAGCCAGAAGAAATCTGCGATGCTGAAACTGGGCGTGGAAAACGATATCGCCCTGCTGAACTATCTGTCTTCCGTCAGCTCCCAGCCGGTAGATAAAGACTAACGCTTCAGGGCGTTATGTAGGTTCAGATGTGAAAAAGGCACCTAACGGTTAATGCCGATCGTTTAAGGATCAGTTGACCGATCCGGTGGCTCGTGTAAAAAGGGTTCATGCTCATCATGGACCCTTTTTAAATGGAACTTTCACAAGCTCTCGGTATTATCAATCTCACTGCCCCCGATGAAGTTCAAAGCCTCGCTGACCTCCTGTCTCCTGACCTCATTCAGCAAGCTTTTTCTCTCACTGACACCGTCACCCTACGCAAGCGTAAACTCCCCCTCGAGTCCATGGTCTGGCTGGTTATCGG
>NZ_JYDF01000122.1:0-10634 GCF_003263525.1 Rahnella sp. NRRL B-41462
CCCAACCCTCCCCTTCGCAAGGGAGGGAGCTAATAAACCTAACCTGTCAGCATAAAAAAAGGGACACTTCTCAGTGCCCCTTTCTCATATTTGAAATCAAAAAACCTTACCGGCGGTTGCCGAAGATCCGCAACAACATCAGGAACAGGTTGATGAAATCGAGATACAAGGTCAGTGCGCCAACAATCGAGTATTTACGAAAGTTATCGCGGTCATCCGCTGACAACTGCGCACCCATATTTTTCAGCTTCTGCGTGTCATACGCCGTCAGACCGACGAAGATCAGCACACCAGCGTACGAAATGATGTTCGCGAGGCCGGAGCTTTTCAGCCACATGTTCACCAGTGATGCCAGCACCAGACCAATCAGCGCCATGAACAACATGCTGCCGATCCCGGTCAGGTCGCGCTTGGTCACGTAACCGTAGACACTCATTGCGCCGAACATACCGGCAGCGACGATGAACGTTCCGAAGATTGAATCACCGGTGTAGACCAGAAAAATGCTGGAAAGCGTCAGACCGGTCAGTGCGGAATACAGCATAAACAGGCCGGTGGCGACCGTGCCGCTCAGGCGGTTCACCATGCCTGAAATCACGAACACCAGCGCCAGTTGCGCGATGATCAAGCCGAAGAAAGTAATCTGGCTGGAGAAAACAAAGCTCATGATTTTTTCAGAGCCGGAAGCGTACCAGGCCACAAATGCGGTCAGCAGCAAACCACAGAACATCCAGCCATACACTTGCGCCATGTACGCCTGAATGCCGGTATTCGCGCGTTCAACAATTGAACCGTTACTGCGTGGATATCGATCCATGATGATTACCCTTTTGCATGGAGGATGAAAAATGAGGCCAAAACAGCCTCCCGATTTGTAAAGCGTATCACAGATAGAGAGAAAAGCATGGGAGGTCTGCGTGTGGTTGAGGCGCTATTTACCAGCGCGCCGCCGCCTCTTTATCACTGTCGCGGGCATCGACCCAGCGATCACCCTCTTCTGTGGCTTCACGCTTCCAGAACGGCGCGCGGGTTTTCAGATGATCCATAATGAATTCATTGGCTTCAAAAGCCATGCCGCGATGTGCGCTGGTCACGCCGACAAACACAATTTCATCGCCCGGATACATGGGTCCCACACGGTGATAAACAGACACACGTTGCAGCGGCCAGCGGGTACGGGCTTCAGCAACAATCTCAGCCAGCGCTTTTTCGGTCATGCCCGGATAATGTTCCAGCGTTAAGGCGCTGACATGATTACCCAGATTATGATTACGCACTTTGCCGGTAAACGTGACCACGGCACCGTCGGCGTCCGATTGCGCCAGCCAGTTGTACTCATCACCCACGCTGAACGGCGCGGCATCAACAACAATTTTCGTCTGATCCATCTCAGCCCCCGGTGACCGGCGGGAAGAACGCCACTTCATCGCCCGCACGCAGCGGATGCGCCATCGTGGTCAGCGTCTGGTTAACCGCCACCAGTAATTTCCCGGATTCCAGCGCCAGTGCCCAGCGGTCGCCGCGTCCGGTGAGCGAAGCGCGCAGCTCCTCCACCGTGGCGAAATCAGCAGGGAGTTGCAGACCGGAGGTGCCGGTCAGTTCGCGTACCTGCGCGAAGAACAGAATGTCGATCATACTTCCACCTTACCTTCCGCCTTAAAATCTCCTGATTTACCGCCGCTTTTCTCCAGCAGGCGGATCGGGCCAATCACCATATCTTTTTGCACGGCTTTGCACATGTCGTAGATAGTGAGTGCCGCCACAGAAGCCGCCGTCAGCGCTTCCATTTCCACGCCGGTTTTACCGCTCAGACGGCAGCGGGATTCGATGCGCACACGGTTATGTTCCGGCTGTGCTTGCAGATTCACTTCCACTTTGGTCAGCAGCAGCGGATGACACAATGGGATCAGATCCCAGGTTTTCTTCGCCGCCTGAATGCCAGCGATACGCGCCGTAGCAAATACATCACCTTTATGGTGATTACCGTTGATGATCATCGCCAGCGTGTCAGCGGCCATTTCAACAAAAGCTTCGGCGCGGGCCTCGCGGACCGTTTCGGCTTTACCGGAAACATCCACCATGTGAGCGTCGCCGGACGCATTAATATGGGTCAGTTCAGACATACTTATTTCTTCAAATGTGGAGTGAAATTGCACGGCCCCTGACGGGCATCGAGCTGCGCTTCAATAATGTTGTCCCAGGCGGTCTGGCAGGCGCGGGTTGAACCGGGCATGGCGAAAATCACCGTCTGGTTGGCGATGCCGCCGATGGCGCGCGACTGAATCGTCGAGGTGCCGATATCTTCAAACGACACCATGCGAAACAGCTCGCCAAAACCTTCAATTTCACGGTCAAACAAAGGCTTCAGCGCTTCCGGCGTATTGTTGCCCGCGTTAAAACCCGTGCCACCGTTGACCAAAATCGCCTGAATCTTTTCATCCGCAATCCACGCAGATACAACAGCGCGGATGCTGTAAATGTTCTCTTTGACAATTTGCTGCGCGACGACATGATGGCCGCCTTCGGTCACCGCTTCTTTCAGGTAATGCCCGGACGTGTCTTCAGCGTCGGTTCGGCGGTCAGAAACCGTCATGATCGCGACAGATAAAGGCAAGAACTCTTTACTGGCTTTGCTCATCAGTTTGCTCCTTAAACGATCAGTACCGGGTTTAGCCGCCGATAAACGACAGGTTCTGAGTAATTCCGGTATTGCCTTCATGCAGGAAGTGGGTTTGTTTTTTACGGCTGAGGCCGCCCTGAATGCGGTCCATCAAATCGTCCTGTTGCATGTCGTCGGCTAATAAATCCCGTAACGGAATGCCTTGCTCGCCGAACAGACACAAATGCAGATTGCCGAGGGCAGACACACGCAGCCGGTTGCAACTGGCGCAGAAATCTTTTTCGTACGGCATGATCAGACCGATTTCACCCAGGTAATCCGGATGACTGAAGACTTGCGCGGGGCCATCGCTGCGTGAGCGAAGTTGTAACTGCCAGCCCTGACGCACCAGTTGTTCGCGCAGCACCTCACCGGAAACGTGGTGTTTGCGGAACAAGTCGCCGCCGTCGCCGGTTTCCATCAGTTCAATGAAACGCAGCTGGATCGGACGGTTTTTTATCCAGTCGAGGAAGGTATTCAGGCTGGCGTGATTGACATCGCGCATCAGCACGGTATTGACTTTCACCTTGCTGAAACCGGCGTCAAAGGCCGCATCTATACCCGCCATAACGTCGCGGAATTTATCCTGACCGGTGATGGCGTGAAACTGGCGGGCGTCGAGACTGTCGACGCTGACGTTGATGTTGGTCAGACCGGCATCGCGCCATTTATCGATATCACGCGCCATGCGATAACCGTTAGTGGTCACCGCGAGGGTTTTGATGGAAGGATTTTCGCGCACTGCGGCAATGATCTCGCAGAAATCGCGGCGCAGCGACGGCTCTCCACCGGTCAGGCGCACTTTTTCCGTTCCCAGACTGGCGAACGCGCGGCTGACCCGACGGATTTCATCGAGCGAGAGAAAGCTTTTATTGCTGTGTCCGTGCGGCTTGTAGCCATCCGGCAGACAATAGGTGCAACGAAAATTGCACACATCTGTGATCGACAGCCGCAAGTAATAAAACTTGCGGGCAAAAGCATCAGTAAGTTGAAGCACCTTAACACCTTTCCAGATACGGGAGATGCGGGCATTTCTGCCATGCACCCTGGTGACTTTCGTCACGGCCAGGGCTCCATATTGTTTCTGTGGGAACGACGTCAGAAAGGCAACTTAGGAACCAGGGCTAGGAGTTGATTCATGCCGTCCATAGCGGATCGAGAATGAATACGGGGGTAACGGGGGATATTCTAACGCCGCAAAGTCCTGAACGCCAAGATGGTTTTTCGTTATGTATTTTGATACATAACGATTTTTTACGACAAAAGGCTGCATTTTCAACGCTGAAACTGCCCGGTTTTTAATGTCCTGAGAGTGGCGTGAAGGGATAACATCTTGTTGCAAAATTAGGTAAAATCCGCCGCAGAAAACGATGTAAACCCGCCGCTCCCCATTTGAAAGGAAAACCATGCGCAACCGAACATTAGCTGACCTCGACCGGGTGGTGGCATTAGGCGGAGGTCACGGGCTGGGCCGTGTGATGTCTTCACTCTCGCTGCTGGGTCCGCGCCTGACCGGCATTGTGACGACCACCGATAACGGCGGTTCGACTGGCCGTATCCGCCGTTCCGTTGGCGGCATTGCCTGGGGCGATATGCGCAATTGCCTGAATCAGCTGATCACCGAACCGAGTCTGGCGTCGGCGATGTTCGAATACCGTTTCAGCGGCCAGGGCGAGCTGGATGGCCATAATCTTGGCAATCTGATGCTGCGCGCGCTGGATCATCTCACCGTGCGCCCGCTCGAAGCGATCAATCTGGTACGAAGCCTGCTGAAAGTCGACGCAGAACTGATCCCGATGTCAGAACAGCCAGTCGATCTGGCGGCCATTGATGCCAATGGTGAAACGGTTCACGGCGAAGTCAACGTCGATAAACTGACGCTGATCCCGCGAGAACTGCGGCTGGAACCTCAGGTGCCGGCCACGCGCGAAGCGTTACAGGCCATTGCTGAGGCAAATCTGATCCTGATCGGGCCGGGGAGTTTCTTTACCAGCCTGATGCCGTTGTTACTGATGAATGATCTGACAACCGCGCTGCGCCGCAGCCGGGCGCATATCGTGTATATCGGAAATCTGGGGAAGGAACTGAGTGTCGCCGCCGCGTCGCTGACGCTGGACGACAAACTGGATATGATCGAGAAACGCATCGGCCGCCGCGCCGATGCCGCGATTGTCGGGCCGAAAGTCAAAATCGGCGGAAGTGCCACTGAACATCTGATTATTCAAAGCCCGCTCGAAGCCAGTGATGTGCCCTATCGTCATGACCGCGACATGTTACGCATGGCGATTGAAGAGGCGCTGCAAAAAATGATCTGATTGGTAAACATCAGATATAAGAAAGGCCGCGCGATGCGGCCTTTTTTGCGTCCGAAAACTGAATTTACTGCCAGTCAGCCAGGATTTCCGCAGTGGTTTTTACCGTTACCGGATTTCCCGGCACAGATAACTCACGCCACACTTCATTATGCTGCCCGATCAGTTGCTGCGCCGTCGCGTGTGTGCGATCGCCGGTAGTGTGCGCATCTGACGCAACCGTCACGGCATAGCCTTTGCTGGCAGCGATTTTGATGGTGGTGTCTACGCAATAATCCGTTGCACAACCGCAAAGGGTAAAACGGGTCGCATTCAGTTCCTGCAGAACGTTATCGAGTGAAGTGCGGTAGAAGGAATCACAGGCGGTTTTAGTCACAGAAATCGCGCCTTCCGGCTGATGCAATTCCGGTAATATCTGCCAGAATTCGCTGCCTTCGGTCATTTCACCTTCAGCGTGCTGAATGAAAATAACCCGCCCTGCCCGGTCAATCAGCTGATTAATGCGCTCAGCCCGTCCGCTGCGGTCATAACGCGGGGAAGCGAACACCCCGTTTTGCATATCCACCACGATAAGAACATGTTGCTCTGACACGATCCTTCCCCTCAAATGAACAGAATGAAATACGCGTAAATTACTTTTTCACCAGCGGATGGTTATTCCACGGGCTGTCGGCAGCCGGTTTGGCGGTGCTGACTTTTGGCTTTTGCGGAGCCTGTGCTGAGAGCGGTGTGCGGCGCTTGCTGCGGGTCATATCCGGGCGCAGATGACCTTCAATGAAATCCAGATACAGCGTTTCCACTTCCTTACGCGCCCACGGCGTGCGGCGCAGAAATTTCAGGCTGGATTTCACACTCGGGTCGCTTTTGAAGCAGTTGATATTCACCTGCGAGGCCAGCGCCGGCCAGCCAAAGTTATCCACCAGCGTTGTCAGCAGTTTTTCCAGCGTGACGCCGTGCAGCGGATCTTTCGCTGCGCCAGGGTTTTGTGGTGTATCAGTCATTGGCTCGCTCTTCGTTAAAATGTCTGGGTCATGATTTTTAAGCCGCGCAGTCTACCACCCTTCTCGTTATGAAATCGCAATAAACTGCTCACGCAAGGCATGCAACTCGTCGCGCGTGTTGGCCGCCTCTTCGAATTCCAGATTTTGCGCGTGCGCATACATCTTGCTTTCCAGCTCTTTGATGCGTTGCTCCAGCGCTTTCGGCGTAAGCGATTTGAAGGTTTGCGCCGCTTCGGCATCGCGTTTGTCTTTGTTCTTTTTGGTTTTCGGCTGACCGAGTTGCAGGATGTCGGAGATCTTCTTGTTCAGCCCCATCGGCGTGATGCCGTTTTCGAGGTTGTACGCTTCCTGTTTGGCGCGACGTCGTTCGGTTTCTTCAATGGCGCGGGCCATTGAATTGGTAATTTTATCACCGTACAGAATCGCTTTACCGTTGAGGTTACGCGCCGCACGGCCGATGGTCTGGATAAGCGAACGTTCAGAACGCAGGAAGCCTTCCTTGTCCGCATCGAGAATCGCCACCAGCGACACTTCCGGCATGTCCAGCCCTTCGCGCAGTAAGTTGATGCCGACCAGCACGTCAAATTCCCCCAGACGCAAATCGCGGATAATCTCGACGCGCTCGACGGTATCGATATCAGAGTGCAGGTAACGCACCTTCTCGCCGTGTTCTTCCAGATACTCAGTCAGATCCTCGGCCATACGCTTGGTGAGCGTGGTGACCAGCACACGCTCGTTAATCGCCACACGCTTGCGGATTTCAGACAGCAGGTCATCAACCTGCGTGGTTACCGGTCGCACTTCGATGATCGGATCCAGCAAACCGGTCGGACGCACGACCTGATCGACCACATCGTCACCGGATTTCTCCAGCTCGTATTTGCCCGGCGTGGCCGAGACATAAATACTTTGCGGCGCCAGGGCTTCGAATTCCTCAAAGCGCATCGGGCGGTTATCCAGCGCCGAAGGCAGGCGGAAACCGTATTCCACCAGCGTTTCTTTACGCGAGCGGTCGCCTTTGTACATACCGCCGATTTGCGGAATGGTGACGTGCGATTCATCGACAATCAGCAGGCCGTCAGCCGGCAAATAATCAAACAGCGTCGGCGGCGGCTCGCCCGGCCCGCGGCCAGACAGATAACGTGAGTAGTTTTCGATACCGGAGCAATAACCCAGCTCGTTCATCATTTCGAGATCAAACTGCGTACGCTGGCTGATGCGCTGTTCTTCCAGCAATTTGTTGTTGGCCAGCAACACTTTGCGGCGATCCGCCAGTTCGACTTTAATTTCTTCCATCGCCTGCACAATACGTTCGCGTGGCGTGACGTAGTGCGTTTTCGGGTAGATGGTGAAACGCGGCACTTCATGCTGCACCTGGCCTGTCAGCGGATCAAACAGCGAAAGGCGTTCAACTTCCTGATCAAATAACTCAATGCGCAGCGCCAGATCGTCCGATTCCGCCGGGAACACATCAATCACTTCGCCACGCACGCGGAAAGTACTGCGCTGGAAAGCCTGATCGTTGCGTGCATATTGCAGTTCCGCCAGACGACGCAGGATCGAACGCTGATCGATAATCATCCCTTTGGTCAGGTGAAGCATCATTTTCAGGTATAAGTCCGGGTCGCCCAGACCGTAAATCGCTGAAACAGAGGCCACCACAATGACATCGCGCCGTTCGAGCAGCGCTTTGGTGGCAGAAAGACGCATCTGCTCGATGTGTTCGTTCACCGAGGCGTCTTTTTCGATAAAGGTATCGGAGCTCGGAACATACGCTTCAGGCTGATAATAGTCATAGTAAGAGACGAAATATTCGACGGCGTTTTCGGGGAAGAACTCTTTCATCTCGCCGTATAACTGTGCGGCCAGCGTTTTGTTGGGGGCAAGCACCATCGTCGGACGGTTCAGATCCGCAATCACATTCGCCACGGTAAAGGTTTTTCCTGAACCGGTTACCCCGAGCAATGTCTGGTGCGCCAGTCCGTTCTCCAGCCCTTCTTCCAGACGGCGTATCGCCTCTGGCTGGTCACCTGACGGTTTAAATTCGGAATGCAGTTTGAACTCTTTACTCATGACGGGCTACCTGACTGAAATGGGAATGCATAGGGCCATGCGCGCTGAACGGGTGAACAGTTTGCGGAAAAATAGTATGAAAGACTTCGCGATTTTTGCCAGCCCTGATTTTACCTTCGCTATAATACTGTATATAAAACCAGCTTCCAATCGATAAAAAGTGTTGGCGTTTTAACGTGCTGTCGATGCTGCACTTTTTTAGGATATGACGAATGAGAATTCTCACCATCAGATGACATTTTTTCCCAAAATCCGCATTCCCTCCATTTTCTGACCACAGGTTGACGAAGATTGACACAACTATGACGAACGAATTACGGCTGTATTGCTTTTAACTAACTCGTTGATTAAAAACAGTATCATTAAAAAGCTGCGAATACGGGCAAACTAAGCGGAACCCGCATGCTGACTCGTCTGTAGCAACTTTTCTCACTCTCATGCACAAGGTTATCCACAGGAATAGTGGATAAGTCCCAGCACGCCCCGCGCTGCGGGAGTTGGTAAAAAACTGAATTTTGCCTTCCGTGAGTCTGAAAGGTCTTTTTTAGTTATTTTTTATCTTTTTTATCTCCTTATTTATGCCTATTTTGCCTAAATTTCTGGGCTGATGTTTCTTGCAAAAACCAAAAGTGCATCTCACCAGAATTTTTTGCTCACGTTTGTCCATGTGTTTGCACCAAAAACAGTGAAGACGGCACTGGCAAAGTGCAGTTCACCGTGGACTACTCCTTATGGGGTAATCTCAAAAACCTCAGAAATGCTAATGAATAATCCGAAATCATCAGCGGCGCGCCTGTTAACACCCCTGTAACTTCTCTTTCCCTGGCCGTTTTTACAAACTTGGCCTGAGAGTTGCAACGTCTCTGCATGTGGAGGTTGCGACAGCCGGAACTGCTTTTTTCGCCCCGCCATAAAAAATGAGAATTCCCCTGCTTTCAGGCAGGAAAAATCACTTTTAGCGCAAGGAAATGCCCCTTAACCCCATTTATCACTGATTAAGGGGGATTTATCTGTAATTGATGCTGTCAGGTTAGCCGTCAACAAACGGAATTAAATTCTGCGTTGGGGCATTAACAGCGGAACATAAATGTCAGAAATATGACAGTGGCCGTCAAAATGAAGTTCAGCGGAAGGCTCCGTGCGGGAGGGAGGTCTGATGTTAAGTGTAAAATCAGTTAATCAGTATTATGGGCAAAAACATATTCTGTGGGATATCAATCTCGAACTGTACCGCGGTCAATGTACCTGCCTGATCGGGCGAAATGGCGTGGGAAAAACCACGCTGGTGAACTGCATCATGGGGCATCTTCCGGTGAAAAGCGGCGCCATCTCCTGGCAGTCGCGTGACGAAGAGCCGCAAAGTCTGCTGAATTTGCCGGTCGAAAGCCGCGCGCAAATGGGGATTGGTTATGTGCCACAGGGACGGCAGATTTTTTCGCAGATGAGCGTCGATGAAAACCTGCAAATCGCCATGATGGCCAGCCGGAATAAGACCCGTCGCGTGCCGGAAGAGGTGTATGACCTGTTTCCGACATTAAAGGAGATGGGGGCGCGCAAAGCCGGTGAGCTCGATGAAAGCCAGCAGCAGCAACTGGCAATCAGTCGTGCGCTGGTTCAGGAACCTGAATTACTGATTCTGGATGAACCGACCGAGCACACCAGCGCATCGATGGCGGCAAACATGGGCAATATCATTCACCGCCTGAACCGTGATCTCGGCCTGACATTGTTGCTGGTCGGTCATAAACTGCCGTTCATCCGCAGCGTTGCCGACCGGTTCTGCCTGGTCGACGGCGGACGCAACATCGCGCAAGGCACACTGGCGCAGCTTGACGATACATTAGTCAAAAATTATCTGACCGTCTGACGTCTCATGCCGTGAGACGGTTAAGATGAAGATACTGTCCCAAATTAACGTCAGCTCCGGCACTCAGGTACGGGATCTCGCCCAGCAAAGGCGCAGGCAGCATACGCATGAGCGTATCCATGTATGCCTGATGATGCTTCCCCGTTTCCTGTACGTCGTTAGCTATCCAGCCCGCCAGATGCAATCCGCTTTGTGCGATGGCCTGCGCCGTCAGCACGGCGTGGTTAATGCAACCCAGCCGCATGCCTACCACTAACACTACCGGCAACTGCTCGGCGATAACCCAGTCAGCAAAGGTATAATCTGCCGTCAGCGGTGTGTACCAGCCGCCTGCGCCTTCCACCACCACCCAGTCCGCCAGCGGTTCGAGATGACGTAATCCGTCTGATAGCACCCGCGGATCAATCGGCCGTTTTTCCAGTTCGCTGACGATATGTGGCGAAGTCGGTTCGATAAAGGTGCAGGGGTTCACTTCGTCATAACACAGCCCGACGGTGCTGTAAGCCTGTAACGCCAGCGCATCACTGTTGCGCGGGCCTTCGCCGGTCATTTCACTGCCGGATGCCACCGGTTTGTATCCGGCTGTTTTGTGTCCTGCCTGCGCGGCAGCCTGCAAAAAAGCGGTGGTCGCGACGGTTTTACCGACTTCAGTGTCGGTGCCGGTAATAAAGTATTTTTGTTTCATGAAAAGCCTGGTGTTGGTTTTAGCTCCCTCCCCTGCG
>NZ_JYDF01000123.1:0-11333 GCF_003263525.1 Rahnella sp. NRRL B-41462
GGTTGGGGTGGGTGTGATTAAGGTCAAAATCAGAAAGCTAACGTTTTCTTTAACAAGGGGTTAGCCTTTAAAACCCCCTCCCAACCTCCCCCTTCGCAGGGGGAGGAGCTAAACCAGCACCGTTTTGGATCATTAAACCACTTCTGCTTTCACTCCCTGAACCCTGCGCGCGGCTTTGGCACGGGCGTATTCATCCGCCATGGCTTTGGCTTTCGCACCCGGCACCAGCGCCATGTCGCACTCTTTTGGCAGCAGGGTGGTGACCGCCGCAGCAATCAGCAATGAGGCTACCAGCGCATAAATCGCGGTGCTCTGGCCGTACAGACTGACCAGCACGCCGACCAGATAGGGTCCGCAGAACCCGCCAAGATTCCCCAGACCGTTAATCACACCGCGTGCGCTCCCCGCGACTTCCGGCGTGGTGACTTTGCCCGGAATGGTCCAGAAGGCACTGGTCGCGGCTTGCAGGAAGAAACCGGCACCGACCAGGAAACCGTAGGCCGCCATGATGTTATGACCGAATGCCACAGACGCTGCCAGACAGGCGGCAAAGCCACACAGCGGCAGGGCGATGAACATACGGCGCTTACCGGTTTTATCCGACAGTACCGACATTGCCAGGATCCCCAGCATGGTGCCGACGTAAGGAATAATCGCCAGCATACCCACCGAACTCATGTCACCGCCGGTCAGGTTTTTCAGGATGGTCGGCAGCCACAAGGTATAGCCGTAAATCCCGGTCTGATAGAAGAAGTTAATGATGATCAGTTTGACGATAGACTTGTTACGGAACACCTCTTTCAGCGGCGCATTGTTTACCGGCGCCAGGGCTTTCAGGGCTTCGCGTTCGCGGTTCAGTTCCGTCACCAGATAGTCGCGTTCACGCTCTGACAGCCATTTCGCTTCTTCCGGACGGTCGCTGATGGTGAACCACCAGAAAAGCATCACCACGAAAGATAATGCCCCTTCGATGATGAACAACCAGCGCCAGTCGAGCGTATCAAGAATCAAACCGGACAACGGCGCGGTGATCATCCCGCCGAGCGGCGCGAACATCAGCACGTAAGCATTGGCGCGGCCACGTTCTTTATCAGGGAACCAGTTGCTGACCATCGTCAGCACCACCGGCAGCATCCCGCCTTCTGCCACACCCAGCGCAAAGCGCAGGAACAACAGCTGATACTGATTGGTGATAAAGCCGGTCAGGATGGAGATCACCGCCCAGGCAATCAATGAGCAGGCAATGAATTTCCGTCCGCTGCCGTGTACCGCCAGGCTGCCGCCCGGCACCTGCAGGAATAAATAGCCGATAAAGAAGATACCGGCGGCCAGACCGGCCATTGAAGCGGTAATCCCTAATTCCGCGTCCATCCCGCCGGGCATGGCGAAACTAATATTGACCCTGTCCATGAAGGAAATAATGCAAGCGATAAGGATTGGCGTTATTACTCGAAGCCAGCGAGCCTTAGGAATCTTATTATCCATATTCTTTCCTCTGTGTGCCTGTAACCGGTGATGGCTTAATAAAAGCATTTTGAGGAAAGTATTTCGTGACAGGAGTCACGTTGAATTATGTTAAGAAAAGGTGTTACCACTTACGTGATCCTGCACCGGAGTTGGCGTGCAGGACGAAGGGGGAGAAATGGACGGGAAAGGAGGATTAAATGGTGCCGCCGAGGGAAATACGGTAATGCAAATCCACCCTTTCGATCGTCGGCAGGTTCCTGATTTTTTTGAGCAATATCTCTGCCACCACTTTCCCCATCTCAAAGCGCGGGGTGATCACGCTGGCTAATAATGGTGTAGTGGCGAGGCCGATATCCAGCCCGTGGAAACCGGAAATTGCCATATCCTGCGGGACGCGGATCCCTTGTTTGATACATTCTTGTAACACGCCGACGGCAATATCGTCATTGGTACACAAAATAGCGTTGGTCTGCGGATATAACTGACGCGCCATGGCCAGCATGCCCGCACCGATAGATACCGACGACACTTTATTAGGCGTGATATGCACCGGCGTCAGCCCGCGTTCATCCATTGCGCGGCTGTAACCCTGATAACGCTTCTGGTCGCGGGCATCTGACATCGAACCGAAATACACCACATGTTCTTTGCCGCTGGCGAGCAACGTATTCGCCATATCGTAACCGGCCTGCTGGTTATCAAAACCGACGGCAATCCGCCCGTGCGGATCGTCGAGATCCATCACCTGCGCAACAGGAATTTCTGCGGCATTCAGATACTTATCGGCTTTCAGGGTATGCACGGAATCCGTGAGGATCAGTCCGGCAAGCTGATAACCGAGCAGATTAATGATGTGTTCTTCCTCGCGCTCTTTGCTGTAATCGTAATTGACGACCAGCGTCTGAAAGCCCTGCGCGGAAGTGACCGACTCAATGCCCGCCAGTAAGTCGGAGAAAATCTGGTTGTTAAATGACGGCACTAAAATGCCGATACGCGGCGCTTTGGCCGGTCCGCGGGCTTCTTCCAGCGGATATCCCACTTCTTCCATCACCTTCGTGATGCGTTCGCGGGTTTCAGGAGACACCTTTTCCGGCGTGCGCAGAAAACGGCTCACCGTCATCTTCGTGACATCCGCCAGTTGGGCGATGTCCTGTAGTGTCACACGCTGGTTTCTCATGCGGAGTTTTCCTGATTGGGCCTGCAAATATACCTTGTTATTGAAACAGAAAGCGCCGGAGATTGTTATCAAAATGATGATGATCACACCCGGAGTAACAGGGTTTTTTAACATTCCATCAGGTGATCTGCATCACAGTTTAGCGCGGGGTAAACCGGTGTAGTGAAGCTAATTTTTTAAATCAGCGTTCAATAAGGCCAACGTCATGACAAATCTCTTCTCACTGGACAATAAAAAGATTCTGATTACCGGCTCGACGCGCGGTCTGGGTTTCCTGCTGGCGAAAGGGCTGGCGCAGCATGGCGCGGAAATTATCGTTAACGGTACACAACAGGAATCCACGCAAAAAGCGGCCGAAGCCCTGCGTGCAGAAGGCTTTATCGCCCATGCCGTGTCGTTTGATGTCACTCGCAGTCAGGCGGTGAATCAGGCGATTGACCATATCGAAAGCACCATCGGGCCGATTGATGTGCTGGTGAATAACGCCGGTATCCAGCGCCGCCATAAATTCACCGAGTTTCCGGAAAAAGACTGGGACGACGTGATTGCCGTAAACCAGAAATCTGTGTTCCTGGTATCGCAGGCGGTGGCGCGTTACATGATCCAACGTGAGCGCGGCAAAATTATCAATATCGGTTCCATGCAAAGCGAGCTGGGCCGCGACACCATCACGCCGTATGCCGCCTCAAAAGGGGCAGTAAAAATGCTGACCCGTGGCATGTGCGTTGAACTGGCACGTTACAATATTCAGGTGAACGGCATCGCGCCGGGCTATTTCAAAACTGACATGACCCAGGCGCTGGTCGATAACAAAGAGTTCTCCGAATGGCTGTGTAAACGCACGCCGGCTGCACGCTGGGGCAATCCTGAAGAGCTGGTGGGCGGCGCAGTGTACTTATCTTCAAAGGCGTCAGATTTTGTGAATGGTCATCTTTTATTTATCGATGGCGGCATGTTAGCTGCGGTATAGGAGGCTCAATGAACAAAATCGCATTAATCACTGGCGGGGGCAGCGGTATCGGTCTGAGCGCTGCGAAAGCGCTGGAAGCGACTGGATTTACCGTGATTCTGGCCGGACGAAACAAAGAAAAGCTGGAGCGGGCCGTTGCGCTGTTTGCGCCGGGACAGGCGGTGGCGCGCCAGCTGGATGTGACCAGCCCGCAGTCAGTCGCCGCGCTGTTTCAGGATATTCACGAAACCTTCGGACGTCTGGATTTGCTGTTCAATAACGCCGGTAATAACGTGAAGGATGTGCCGATCGAACAACTGCCGGTGGAAGACTGGCTGTCGGTGATCAATACCAATCTCACCGGCGCTTTTTTGTGTACGCAGGCGGCGGTAAAACTGATGAAACAACAAACGCCGCAAGGCGGACGTATCATCAACAACGGTTCGATTTCGGCGCAGTCGCCGCGCCCGAATTCTGCGCCGTACACCGCCAGCAAGCACGCGATTACCGGACTGACCAAATCCACCGCGCTCGATGGTCGCGCGTTCAACATTGCCTGCGGGCAAATCGATGTCGGCAATGCGGCGACGGATATGGGCAATAAAGCGCTGGCAGGCAGAATGCAGGCGGACGGACATATCGCTGAGGAACCGGTGATCCCGGTGGAGCGCGTCGGTGAGGCGGTGGCGTTTATGGCCGGTTTACCGCTCGACACTAACGTGCTGACCATGACCGTAATGGCGAGCGCCATGCCGCTGGTCGGGCGCGGTTAGTTTTCAGATCCGCATATAAAAAACGGCCCAAACAGGGCGTTTTGCATTTCAGTGTACGGATTACGCTGCTTTGGTTTTGCGTTTCCGGCCAAGCCAGAAAATCAGCACCAGCAGAACAATCACGCCAGCCACCATTGCAGGAGCCATAAACGGTTGCAGTTTCGCCAGTAATGTCACCGGACCGCCTGCGCGTAACACCGCGACATCATGTGCGCTGACCTGAATGGCCGCATTGCCGTAGTTTTTCAGCACGTAGTTGGAGATGTCAGCAATCTGCTGATCATCTAACTGACCGACATACGAGCCCACGCCAAATTTCGGCATCAGTACGTGATGGTCGCCGACCTGTCGATCCACGCCGTAAAGAATGGCGGAAATCAGGTTAGACGCATTACCCATGCCGGTGGCGGTATTGTTGAACAGCGACGGATATGCCTGATTTTCGCTGCCAGAACCGTCCGGCTGGTGGCAACTGGCGCAATAACCGCTGAACAGTGCCGCACCGTTGTCGATGGTTTTGTTCGCATTAAACGGGTGCGCGCCGCGTAAACCTTCTTCCACGTTCACCGGTTTACCGAAGGTGTCCGCCGCCTGCGTATCACGCGGGTCACGCACCGGCGTGCTGTTTTTCAGGTAGAAAGCAATCGCGTTCAGGTCACTGTCAGACATGTATTGCAGACTGTTTTGAACCGCTTCCGCCATACCGCCCGCTGCCTGGTTTTTCCCGGCGGTGCGGCCCGTTTTCAGGTATTCCACCAGCTGAGGTTGCGACCAGTTACCAATACCACTGACCGGATCCGAGCTGATATTCGGGGCATACCACGGGCCGACCATGCCGCCTGCCAGCGGTTTATCGGTCACAGAACCCATCATCAGGTTACGTGGCGTATGACAGGTATCACAGTGACCGGCACCGTTGACCAGATACGCACCGCGGTTCCATTGTTCACTTTTCGACGGATCCGGCTTAAACGGCGTGCTGTCGAGATACATCATGTTCCAGCCCGCCATCGCAATACGCATGTTGAACGGGAACGGCAGGGCAGTTTCAACATTCGGTTGTTCGACCGGCTTCACACCCTCTTTGAAATAGACATACAGCGCATGCATGTCGGCATCGCTCATATGACTGTAGGAAGTGTAAGGCATGGCCGGATACAGATTGGCACCGTCAGGGCGAACGCCTTCCCGCACCGCGCGGGTGAACTGTGCTTCGGTGTAATTACCGATACCGAACTGTTTCGACGGTGTGATGTTGGTGGTGTAAATCGTGCCCATCGGTGAATGGATTTCATAGCCACCGGCAAACGTTTTACCGCCTTCCGGGGCAGTATGGCAGGCCTGACAGTCGGCGGCTGTCGCCACTTCTTGCCCCTGACGGATCAGTTCAGCCTGATTGTCCGCAGCGAAGGCGAATCCGCTTAGCGATGCGCTCAGCAGGCAGGCGGTGAGAAGTTTCTTCATGCGGCACCTGCCAGTTTTTTCGCCATATCATCGGCGGCTTTCAGGCCGAGTGCGGCCATAGTCAGCGTACTGTTCACCACGCTGGAGGACGGGATCGCGCCGCCGCCCGGCAACCACAGGTTAGCGTGGTCGTGTGCGCGGCATTCGCCGTTGACTACAGAATCTTTCGGATCACTGCCCATGATGGTGCCGCCCATGATGTGGTTGTTGGCGTTCAGGCTGGTGGTGATATTGAATTCTTCTGCCATGAACAGGGAACCGATGTGCTCAAGCTGCTTGTGAGCCGCTTCCGCGCCTTTGCGCACGTAATCCCCGACATCGTAGTGAATATCCGGGCACGGCAAACCGTGTGGATCTTTACGGGTGGTGCTGAGTGTCAGGCGGTTATTCGGATCCGGCAGCGGTTCCAGGCTGATGGACAAATCCACGCCAAAGATGGAACGGCGGCGGATTTCTTCATCCAGCTCTTTGCCCACCAGCCCCATCTGCAACGCTTTAGAGGTCGCAGGGATCACGCGGCTGATGTTGTTGAGGATCATTTTGTTGGCAGAATAGTCTTTGCGGAAATCGCCATCGCGCGGGCCGACCAGACAACTGCTCTGCGCCGGACCACGACCGATCCACAGCGGCTCTTTGGCGATAAACGTGCAGTGGAAACCGGAGTGATCCATCATGTTACGACCAACATGATCAGACGAATTGGCGATACCGTTTGGATTTTTTTCGTTAGCGGCCATCAGCAACAGGCGTGGCGTCTCGATGCCGTTACAGGCCAGCGCGAACACTTTACCGGTCGCTTTATGCGATTTCTTCTGATTATCCAGCCAGTGAACGGCGGTCACATTGTTGTTTTCATCCGTGTCAATTTTGTAGACCACCGCTTCAGCCAGTACCACGGCACCTTTGTTCTCAGCGCGTTCGACGTGCGCAATTCCGTTATACATCGCACCAATCGGGCAGATTGGCTGGCAGTTGTTGTTGCCACAACAGGTCGGGCGGCCATTCCACGGACGCGTACTGCGACCCTGCGGAATTGGCACGGAACGGTATCCGTGCGGGTTGACGATTTCAGCAAAACGGGTGTCGCCGTAACCGTAAGGCACCTGTTCCATCGGATAGGGTTTGCTACGCTCAGAAGGCGACTGCAACTCAGGGTCATTCGGACCGGCTACGCCGATTTCTTCTTCAGCACGGCAGTAATAAGGTTCGAGTTCATCATAGGAAATTGGCCAGTCGCGGCCCACGCCGTACAACGTTTTCATTTTGAAATCGTTGGGAACGTGACGCCAGCAGGATGCTGCCCAGTGCCAGGTGGTGCCGCCGACGGTGCGCAGATAACCTTGTTTGAAGCTGCTGGCGCTCGGCCCGGTCAGATGGACGTAGTTATTTTCCGGGAAGTACAGCGGTGCGGGGGCTTTTTCAGACTGCGGGTAAAGCCCCTGGAAGTCAGAGCCAGCGCGGTTTTCGAAAGGCATGTTGCGCCAGTTTTCAACGGCCTGCGCGCGCTCAATGCGCAAACCTGCTTCCAGCACCAGAACGGAATATCCCTGGCTGACCAGCTGATCGGCAATCATGCCGCCCACGATACCGGAACCGACAACAATCACATCAGCAGACGCATCGCCGTCTGCCGTAAATTCTGGTTTTTTCATCAGGCTTTGCTCACAACATGTGTTTCAGAAGGATTAGTAAAACGATCAGCATTCATGGATTCAGGCATCGCAGCGGCGGGAGGTGCGGCGGTGAAGTACAGCGGACCGTTTCCGCAGTAAGTGGGCACAATCAGGCCGTCACTGACCGGGCGATACATCAGCGCATCTTTGTATGCAATTAAAATGGAATCGGTTCCATGTCCAACCGTGCCAGTATACCAGGCGGTGACGATGCGGGTCACCAGTTCACCCAAACCGTTTTGCTTTGCCACTTCCTGCAAATCCTTCGCTGCCTGACCGGGTTTCACCAGCGCGTGTAGTTTGCTGACCTGCGCAGGGAAGTCGGGTTGTGAGCGATAGAATGCGTTGAAAATCTGTGCGGAAGAGCCTTCGCTGATATTTTTATGTTCAGTGATAGCCTGCGATACCAGGTAGAACTGGCCGAAGATAACCGGATCCTGCGTGGCGGTTTCTTTCTCCGCCTGGCTCAGGAACGGGAAGCCGAGCAGGGTAGTTGCCACCATCGCAGACGTCAGGCCTTTGAGGAGTTCACGACGACTGAAACCGGTTCCATTTTCGGGTGTGTTGCTTCCAATGATTGAAGGATCGTTTTCCATCTCTTTCTCTCTGGGAATGGGTTTTTGCCAAAAGGCAGGGAGTTCGCTGTCTGATTCTTATTATAATTTGCGTAATACGAGATTTATCAGCGGGTTAGTTTTGCCGATGTCTGTCCCGATAGGGTATACCACTTATAACGATGCGGATGATAAGCCAGAGAAGAGGGATTTGTGCAAACAAATTGTGCGGATTTATTAACATTAGATCCAGATTTTAACGTATGATGCGCGACGATAAAAAATGTAACCAACAGGTTCATTTCAAAATGAAATTAACCGATACCGCATCATTCTTAACTCCTCTGACTTAACTATCCTGTTGATAATAATCATTTTAGTGCGGAATTAGTCATGTTTACGTAGTTTGATTTGTATATTAAATGTAAAAAAATAAGTATCGAAAGGTAGCGACAATTGATTAAAGTGGTTGTTAATAAAGGCGTAAAAGGTTACAAATAAGCCAAAATGAGATCTGCCTCTCAATATGGTCGGGAGCAGACATAAAATTAGCAACAGTCTGTCAATTTGTATCCTATTACGTTAATTCAATGTTAATAATTTGAACGAAGAGTAGGCAAAGAGCAGCCTGTCGGCTATAACTTAAGCAGTGTGGTTGTAGCTATTTTGTAAAAACAGCGTGTAAATAATTTGCATGTATCATTGTCTGGGGAACGACGTGAATAATATCCAACTTTCGGTAGTACATCGTTTGCCGCAAAGTTATCGCTGGTTGTCAGGTTTTGCGGGTATCAAAGTTGAACCGATTCCGCTGCCTGGTAATGATGAAGATAACAACCTGATCGGCCTGAAACTGCTCAGCCATGAGGGCGAATTCGCCTGGCAGGTGATGCATCAGCTCACTGATGCATTAGAAGATATTCAGGTAAAAGCGGCGATTGTCGAAATCGACGGTGAGCCGTGTTTATTCGTTCATCGTGAAGATGAAAGTGCCACGCTCTGTTGCCTGAAAAATATCGGTGCAGCGATCGCGGAATCTGTAACCGCACTTTATCCTTTCTGACACGCCGCAATCCCGAGGCATTCCGGCGTGTTTTGCCTGCGTCTCAGCGCTGGTGGGTGTCGAAAGCATCTGACGCGGCCAGTAATTCGCGGGTATAAGCCTGCTGCGGTGCAGTAAAAATCTGCTCACACTCTCCCTGTTCGACCACTTCTCCGTTTCGCAACACCATCAGCTGATGGCACAAAGCCCGCACCACGTGTAAATCATGACTGATAAACAGATATGTCAGGCCGTGACGTTGCTGTAACTCACTTAAAATGGTCAGAATCTGCGCCTGAACCGATTTATCCAGCGACGACGTAGGTTCATCCAGGATCAGCATTTCCGGTTGTAAAATTAACGCACGGGCGATCGCGATACGCTGGCGCTGGCCGCCAGAAAACTCCGTCGGGTAGCGGTGGCGGGATTGCGGATCCAACCCCACTTCCTGCATTGCGCGGATCACTGCTTTATCGCGCGCCTGTTCACTGACGTTGCGATGCACCAGCAGACCTTCAGCGATGATTTGCCCGACGGTAAAGCGCGGATTTAACGCAGAGAAAGGATCCTGAAACACCACCTGAATCCGGCTGCGGAACGGCAGCATTTTCTTACGCGAGAAAGCATGCAGTGGCTGGCCGTCAAACCAGATTTCCCCTTGCGATTTGAGCAAACGCAGCAATGCCAGCCCGGTGGTGCTTTTGCCTGAACCGGACTCGCCCACCACACCGAGACTTTCTCCCCGGCGAAGCTGGAAACTGACCTGGTTCACCGCGTGTTTGATGCCGACCGTGCGACGCAGCAGGCCGCGTTTGACGGGAAAACCGACATCCAGATTTTTCACATCCAGCAGAACAGGCGGTTTACCGGTCAGCGGCTGCGGGCGACCCTGTGGTTCGGCTTGTAACAGCTGGCGGGTATAAGGGTGCAGAGGCTGACTGAAAAGTGCGGTACGTGATTGCTGCTCCACGACGCGCCCGTGTTGCATGACTGCTACGGTGTCTGCCAGACGGCGCACTATGCGCAGGTTATGGGTGATAAACAGCATCGCCATCCCCATTTCCTGCTTGAGCTCGTCGAGCAGCGATAAAATCTGCGCCTGCACGGAGACGTCCAGCGCGGTGGTTGGTTCATCGGCAATCAGCAGCTTTGGCCTGGTTAGCACCGCCATGGCAATCATCACGCGCTGGCGTTCACCGCCGGAAAGCTGGTGTGGAAAATCCCGCAGGCGTGAGGCGGCCTGACGAATACCCACGCGATCCAGACAGCGAAGAATTTCAGTGCGTGCTGCATCACCGTGAAGATTACGGTGCAGCGTCAGCACTTCAGTCAGCTGTTTTTCGATGGTATGCAGCGGATTTAGCGACACCATCGGTTCCTGAAATATCATCGAAATCTGGTTGCCGCGGATCTGGCGCAATGTGCTGGCATCTGCGTTCAGTAAGGATTGTCCGGCAAACAGAATATCGCCCTGCGGATAGACCACGGAAGAGGGCAGCAGACGCAACACTGACAGCGCAGTGACGCTTTTGCCGGAGCCGGATTCACCCACCAGCGCCAGGGTTTCACCGGCACGGATATCGAGCGATACATTGCTGACCACTTCACGTTGCTGTTTTCCCTGACGGAATGCGACGCTGAGATTTTTGATTTGCAGTAACGGGGCGGATAACGCAGCGTCTGTCATTTCAGAGCACCTCATTATGGTGTGCGGACGGATTGAAGGCATCGCGAACGGCTTCACCAATGAAAATCAATAATGACAGCAGCGCGGCCAGCACCACGAAAGCGCTGATCCCCAGCCACGGCGCCTGCAAATTATTCTTCCCTTCCATCAGCAGTGTACCCAGCGATGGCGAGCCCAGCGGCAGGCCGAAACCGAGAAAATCCAGTGACGTCAGTGTGGTGATCGAGCCGCATAGGATAAACGGCAGATAGGTCAGCGTGGCGACCATCGCATTAGGCAGCATATGACGCCACATGATAGCGCGGTCGCTGACGCCCATCGCCTGCGCGGCGCGGATATAATCAAAGTTACGGGTACGCAGGAATTCGGCGCGCACCACGCTCACCAGCATCATCCAGCCAGAAAGCACGGTGATCAACAGCAGCCACCAGAAGTTGGGTTGCACCACGCTGGCCAGAATAATAATCAGGAACAGCGTCGGAATGCTCGACCACACTTCGATAAAGCGCTGCCCGAGCAAATCGATTAATCCGCCGTAATAGCCCTG
>NZ_JYDF01000124.1:0-11197 GCF_003263525.1 Rahnella sp. NRRL B-41462
AAGCCTGTTTTTTGAACAGGCCAAATCATCGCAGTAGGGTACGCCCTTTGTAGGTGCCGTCTTCGATGTGAGAAAGAGCGTTCAGCGATACCAGGCCCGAGAACAGCGTGAACTGCCGCAATGAGCTTTTGTATGCGTGGGTAACTATACCGCGCACTTCACTCGCGGTACTCGGTTTTGAGGCCGCAAATTGCAGGATCTCAAAGACGTGGTGTAGGGCTAGTACCATGGGGCGTCCTTAAAATAAAGCCCCATAGCATGAGCAGTGTCGTTAGTCGTTAAACTCGCCATCTCGCAGTTGGCGATTGCCTTCAACAATTTCCCACGCACGATTTAACCCTTCACGCATCAGATCGAAAGTACAGTCGCGGTCGTTAGAATAGGCACCGACAAAAATGATGTATTCCATTTCAGGTTCGCCGAACTCAGGCGAGCAGCCAAAGTTATGGAAAGCCGCCTGCCATTTGCCATTGTTCTCATTCGGCATGTGGAAAAGCTGCATTGGACGCTCATTAGGTGAGAATTCTACAAAGCTCGCTGAACTACCTGCGGATAAGCCTACTCTGGAATGCCCATCAAAAAAGTAATTATGGGCACATCTGATACCTTCCACATAGATCACCCGCCCATCTCGCAGGGTTTTCAGGACCAGGTACACTTCACGACGCTGAATACTCATTTTTATTCCTGTAGTTATGGGTAGCAGTGGAGAGTAAGTATGCCCCCAGCCGGTGCCAAGGCCAAAGTACTTTAGCCAGCCAGGGAAAGGGTTTCTGCGATGGCTCGGTTGAACTCGGGGATCGCCTCATCGTAAGACATTCCGCCGCAGGGATGCTTGACGCAAGCCCATGTTACCGGCAGTTCTGGTAAGTGATCCCACATCTGATAGCCCAACACCAAAATGACATCGGGCCTCAGCTCGGCCACCACTTCTTCAAGCGCAGCAGTTGCATCTCGCCACATAGCGCACGTGGGACGTATACGGCCAGCATCGCCCACAAACTCCTGAACGTAGTTGTAGAAGGCTACATGCTGCCAGGCTTCACGCCGTTCCTCTGCGGTCGGCTCGTCAGTTGTGCCTCGTAGCAGATTGGTGGCTATCGTGAAAAAACGAAGCCCTGGCTGGAAAGCATGCTCGTTAATAACGTGCTGGGTAAAGTCAGGGGCGTAGTCTTCCGGTTCACCATAGTGGGACTCACCCAACACCATAACGCGGACGCCGTAGCGGCTTGAGTGATAATGGTCACCCACCCAAGGCTGAAATTTCACGCTGGAATTAGTTGCTGTTTGCATACGTTACATTTTCACACTTTGCATCACTGATGGGCATGGACGCATTATAAATATCCTCAAGTGCCAACGTTACCTCGCTTTTGCGCAAGATGGCGTCCCGCAGCATCGTCAATCGGAAGTTAGAGCCTTTCCAGTAATACTCTTTGTACTTGTCATCTGCGACGAAACCGCCTTCTCGATGGCGTTCATACACGATAGGTGGCATGCCCCCTTTGTCGGACGGGTGAAGCTCCAGCCAACGCTCATATTTTCCGTTCTCGTAGATTGTCAGCCGCTGCGCTGGGTCGGTCAACTTACCTCCGTCCAGCACCCACCGGCACATCATTGACGCTATTTCTTTTGCTGCGGGATCTATGGTTGACGGGGTGCCAGCATTAGCCTGGTAGGCCATAAGAAACGCCGCGGACATAATGAGTGTGTGGCGTAGTTTCATGAGAGATCCCTTAGTTCAGATTGCATCCAATGCGGAAGGCATTGCCGATTTCAGTGTATTCAGCACGGCTTGCGCCCGTGAGCTTAGTGGCTTCACTGCTGAAGTGCGTATTGTCGCGGGTGCATTTTTCTGGCGTGGATTGCGCGCCTTTGAGGCACATAGAGTACGCAACAGACGGATTAGCGAACTGGGTACGCTGGGCGTAGCCTTCGCACACAGCAGTTGCACGGGCCTGCTTCTGGCGCGCGGTCATCGGTTTGATTGCCTTACTATTGGCAGCCTTCAGCTTATAGCAGCTCAGATTACGCGAGCGGGCAGCTGCCTCTAGGGCTTTTGAGCGGCTAAGATTGTCGTTGTATTCAGGATGGCTGGATGGGTTAACATTCAGGCTCGGCTGTATCGCGTCAGATGCCTGGCAAAGTTGCTGATCGCTGTATCTGGCAATCTCCGCTGCCTCTATCGCGGCTTTGTCTGGATGCGGGGCTTTGGGTGCGGGAGTAGCGCATCCTGCTAATTGTAGTGGCATAGTGAATTTGGCCACCTGAATAGAGGTGATATCATCACCTCATAGTCAAAACAGGTGACATTATGACCGGACGTAACAGACGCAATTTTAGCCCCGAGTTTCGCCTCGAGGCTGCCCAGCTTGTACTCGATCAGCATTACACCGTTGCCGCCGCTGCCACTGCGATGAATGTCGGCAAATCCACGATGGATAAATGGGTTCGACAACTGAAAGAAGAGCGAGCGGGAAAATCACCCATAGCTTCACCCATGACACCTGAGCAGATTGAGATACGTGAGTTGAAGAAAAGACTTCAACGTGTTGAAATGGAAAGGGATATATTAAAAAAGGCTACCGCGCTCTTGATGTCAGACTCCCTGAACAATTCTCATTAGTTGAGAAACTCAGGGCGCGGTTTCCTGTTGCCGTTGTGTGCAACGTGTTTGGGGTTCATCGCAGCAGTTATAAATACTGGCGGCAGCCCAGGAAGCCTGACGCCACGAGAGTGGCATTACTGAGCCTTGTGCATGAAGTTTATCGCGAAAGTAACGGTTCAGCAGGAGCGCGAAGCATTGCCGCAATGGTCACCACCAAAGGTATAAAACTGAGCCGCTGGCGGGCAACAAAGCTGATGAAAGCGCTCAATATTATCAGCTGTCAGCAACCTGGCCATCGTTATAAGAAGGCGTCTAAGGAACACATTGAGATCCCTAATTATCTGGATCGCCAGTTTGCTGTTACCGAGCCTAATCAGGCCTGGTGCGGTGATGTGACTTATATCTGGACGGGAAAACGCTGGGCTTATCTGGCTGTTGTACTCGATTTGTTTTCCCGTAAACCGGTTGGCTGGGCGATGTCATTTTTCCCTGATTCCGCACTGACAGGTAAAGCCCTGTCGATGGCCTGGGAAGCACGGGGAAAACCGGCTAATTTACTGTATCACTCGGATCAAGGCAGTCACTATACCAGCAGGAATTTCAGACAGTTACTGTGGAGATATCAGATAAAGCAAAGCCTGAGTCGCCGTGGAAATTGCTGGGATAACAGCCCAATGGAACGGTTCTTCAGAAGCCTGAAAACAGAGTGGGTACCGGATAATGGCTACGCGAATTTTAGCGAAGCCAGCACGGCAATAACGAATTACATCACAGGATATTACAGCCAGCTCAGACCTCATCAATATAATGGTGGTTTGACGCCGAATGAATCAGAACGATTGTTCTGGAAAAACTCTAAAGCTGTGGCCAGTTTTTATTGACCACTACAGTTTTGACATTCATGAGAGATAGTCCGACTGCTGCGGGCTACCTCTCAATCCTAAAATAATTAAATTTTTATTTCATGTTTTATTATAGTTGTTTCTAACTTGTAGCCAGCCTTTTATTGCAAATATGGTGATAGGTAATGAACCAAATAATATGAATATACTGTCGCCGAGCATACGTAACCACTCGAATAAAATAGCTGTTTGTCCAGATGTATATTGGCGGCCGCGAGCATGCCAGTAACCGTTTTCCAGAACATCCCATACTTGCAAAATTCCGCCTGGAAACAGGCTAAGTACAACCATCAGCGTTAAACCTATATTAGTGCCAAAGAAAGCAATTTTTACATAACGCTCTAGTTTCGGCCAAACTCTGTCATCAACACTCTGCTGAACAACCAGTACCATCATGGCCAGTGCCAACATACCAAAAACTCCCATCATTGCCGCATGAGCATGATTGGCGGTCAGGATAGTACCAACTTCGTAATAACTCACTATAGGCAAGTTGATGAGGAAACCAAATACACCTGCGCCGATAAAGTTCCAAAAACCGACTGCGATTAAGAAGTAAAATACCCATTTATGCCGCAGAGCGCTGTGGTTGCTATCGTTCTTACTACGCGTAGTGCGCACGAAATCCCATGCATCTAGTGTTAGCAGAGTCAGCGGTACCACTTCTAACGCCGATGCAAGTGCTGAGGCAGCCATATTGAACTGGCTTTGCCCGTTAAAATACCAATGGTGACCAGTGCCTACAACACCGCCAAAAAAGTAAAGAATAGCATCGAAGTAGATGACCTTTAGAGCCACATTCCGCTGAGTGATGCCTAATTGATAGAATGTTAACGCTACGATAGTAGTAGCGAAAAATTCAAAATAGCCTTCGACCCACAAATGTATAATCCAGAAACGCCATGTATCGACTACGGTATAATTCATTTTCTCGCCAATAAACAATGCGGGAATATAAAATACTGGGATGGCGAGTGCGGCAAATAAAAACATTTTGACAATGGGAGCAACTGGTTTTTTTTCTAAAAGCGAAGGCCGGACTAACCAAAAAAGCAGAGCAAACCAGATAAATAGGCCAACGATTAATAAAATCTGCCATAATCGACCCAGTTCCAGATATTCCCAACCTTGGTCACCGAGTAAATACCAATACCCCCCCAACCATTGCCACAGACCAGCCCAAATACCAAGCATACTGCCGACTATTACAATAACAAAGGCTACGAACAATAAATTTATCCACAGTACAAGTCGGTGCGGTATTCGCGTACGCAAACTGATGGCAAGGAACAGTGCAGCGGCGACAAATGCTGTAGCGATCCAGAATATGGCGGCCTGCAGATGCCAACTACGAAGCAGGTTACTCGGGAAAAGTCGTTCAAGTTGTAGACCGTAGAAATCGCCAGGCTCAGCTCGATAATGTGCAAGGGCCCCACCTACTAGGGTTTGCACCAAAAATAGCAAAGCAACAACGACGAAAAATTTGACTAACGCCTGTTGTGATAGAGTTGTTGGGCCTAATGGCAAACGAGAAGCAACATGATGATTCGGATGGCTGACCCAGCCCATATTTTCAAAACGTCCAAATGCGAACAACACAGCTGAAATACCGCCCATGAGCACAATTAGGCTCAGGGCACTCCAGAGCAATGCGCCGCTAACTGGTACGTTTCCAACGCTAGGATCATAAGGGAAGTTGTTGGTAAAAGAGTAATTTTTGTCGGGACGATTGGTTACTGAAGCCCATGCGGCCCAACTGAAAAAAGCTGATAGTTGGCGTAATTCCACTTGGTCGGTGATAAGATTTGGACGTAACCCGCCGTTGTTAGCAGGTATTATAAAGTAGTTGGCCCAATATTTAGGTAAACTTTTCCAAACTTGTGCCTGCGAAGGCCCCAGTACCAAAATGTCTGATGCTACGTTATAACGGTTTAGTTTTAAAATATGAATAACCTGACCGTCTACTGCGGCAAGTTGTTCACCATTAAGTTGCTTTAATGTTAATCCGTAATCTCGTTTAGCTACATATTCGGCAGTTGCCTCCCCAGTTAGGTGGAGTGCAGTGGCTGCATAATCTGGACCTAAATATCCGCCATGGCCCCAGACTGAACCATTATCCATTAGCCCATAGCGTAGGAAAATCGTTTGGCCTTGTTCGATATCTTCCCGGGTGGCTACTGTTACACCACCCTCGTCGATGACTTTACTGGGGATGGGAGGAGCCTGATCGTAAGCCAACCATGTAATTACAATCAGTAGAGCGAATCCAATTGCCATAACGATGAAGAGTGTACGCCTCCACCAAGGGGATAATTCAGTGTCGGACATTTGTTTGTACATAAAAATACTCCTGTTATTTTAATTAACATTTTAGTTTTAAATGGGAGTAAGGCAATATTTAGCGTACATTTTCGGTCCATTGACTTTAATCTTCCTTTCTCCTAAGAGTTCATTGCAATGTGTTTAATCAACACATCAACACATCAACACATCAACAGTCAAATGATTGATGAACTCGATGGAGTATGAAGAGTACATGCCGAAAAATCTGTTTTCATGCCCCTAATGACAAGATCAACATCCTCTCTGGTAACATAATCTTCAACGTATTTTAAGTAGTCATTTGTTACAATATGAATTGTATCGGCAGGGAAATCGATTGAGTACAGCAGGTGGTTGTGCATGCTTTTAGCCTCGATAACCTCTTTAGACTGACGGTCTGTTGTTAAGGGTTCAGAGGAAAGGTAGGTATCCTTATCAACACAATAGTCTTCAGTGAAATGCCCGAGGGTTATTTTCGTACCTTGTTCATATAAGTTCTTGGCGATTCCTTGTAATAATAACTTACCGTCAAAGTCATTTTTGATCAGTATAAGTGCCCGTGCATAAATTTTCATGCCTCCCTCCACTGATATTAAAACCCATGTCCATGGGTACACTCCTCTGATTTTATTCTATATCATTATTTTTGATACTGGTGATCACAGTCTCAATTTTTTGATTAAATAAAATAGCGGTATTATTGTTTCCATTAGTGTACACCTGTTCACATTTGTAACGTACTAAGTAAAAGATAATATTTTTCAGACATTAACTCTGGATTCATAGTATAATATAGAGCGAAACATTCTTCCAATGAAAAAAATAATGCGATATTCGACTGGATATTGTTCGCGTCATCACCAGGTGTTCTCCTCCCCCTACTAAGGGTTAAATTTATGGTCTTTGCAAAACGAGTTTACGATCAATGGAACGAACGAGATGGCTATCGAGTGTTGGTCGACAGACTCTGGCCAAGAGGCATCAAAAAAAATGTTCTGATATACGATCGGTGGCTTAACGATGTTGCTCCCAGCGCGGCACTAAGGAAAGCGCTACATGCTAAAACTCTGGACTTTTCCACATTTTCCAGACAGTACCATCAGGAAATCGCGGGAGGAACGGCACTGAAGGAGCTGATAGCGTTGGCATCTGCGAGTAATCTTACCCTACTGACTGCCGCTCACCTTGAAGTCGACAACCATATCACGGTGTTACTGACGCTACTAAACACAGGGTAACCGCGATCTTACTCCTAATTCTATTTACTCCAAATGACGCGGCTACTGTATGTTATAGAAATACCCATCACATACCGCCGAGTAGATAATTTATTACCAGCCGCAAACGTTTGTTTCTTCATCTGTATCGTAACCACGGACTATATTAACTAATTCTTTTACTGCTTCGGCTGCAATAGATTGATCTTTCAACTCATCAATCGATAAAAATTTTTTGTCAACAGACACGCCGTTATTTTTGTTCGTAACCGTCAAGTTGAATCCTTTTTTATTCTCACTGGTTGAAGATAAGCGACAAATCAGTTCCGAAACGGCTAAAGCTGCGATGTAAGGTATATAAAAAGCTGTTGGTTTGAGATATATTTTTTCCATTTTCTCATGGTTGTCTCGGTTAGAAAGAGTTAATAAGTAACCTCTGTTTTCATTTATCATTATGCATACCTCAATCATCTATCAGAACTCTTGGATCTACGAAAAAATCGACGTTGAATACAGTGTCATCAAATAACGCTTCGATTCTGTGCCATTTTTCAGGAGGGAATACACCAAATTCACCTACTTCAATAGTGAGCATTTCTACTGGCTCAGGGCTGGTCTCATCGGTATAACCATAATAACGAATGGCTCCTTGCATTACAGATAATCTGGGGTAAACACCTTGGCGTGTACCTGCATCCAAGTGACGTTGCCAAATAGACACCGGTGCAGTTTTTTTTGTCCAAAATGGCGTTGTACGCGTATGAACATAATTTTCTGGTATTACAATTCGTTGCATGTTTAACCTCACTCCCATGCCCAACGCTCTTGTGAGTCAGTAAAAAAAATCATATGTTGCATATCATATGCTTCTTATAATGTTTGTGAATTACTTTTTTTCCGAGCCTGGTTCGGCAATATCAAAAAATCGCACACGTTGAGGTAGTGAACCACTCCAATTTCGTTATCGATTTCATGCCCTTAGTGAGGGTGACTGGAAAGTGGAGAAACGTCGCGATCGGCGACTAGGCCTCTATCTTTCTATGTTTAGATTTAAAAGTGCATTTAAAATACATTTTTATTGGGAAAGCCCCCTGAGAAAGTGGTTCAATACCACTCGAGCGACGAGTCGTTTGATGAAGAAGGATACAAACAGTGAAAACTATTCCTAAAAACTATGTTCATACGCGTACAACGCCGTTCTGGAATAAAGATACCGCCCCAAAACCGTTGTTCACTCACCACAACACCAAAAAAGGGGTCTTTGGTCGTATTTCCGTGATGAAAGGTGCTGTGAAATACTTTGGTTTTCCAGACGCAAATGCAACGGAACCTGATATGGAGGTGATCATTAAGGCGGGATCCTTCGGGATTTCACCGCCGCAAAAATGGCACCGCATCGAACTGTTGACGGAAGATACTTACTTCAATATTGACTTTTTTGCCGATCCAGACCAAGAACTTGAAGGCACTGGCCTGGGGACGGTAGTGAACACACACAGGTTACACAGTTGATAGAGCCTCCGTCAGGAGTACCCGTAACGCGGTACACTCCGGCGATCTCCTTTATCTTTCTGTGAATCATATTTCTGGTACGTAAGGGAGCTTCATTATGTCCAATAGTACAAAAGCGGGGCACACATTTCTGGCCAGCCTGGGCAAAACTCGGCTGCGCCCAGGCGGTATTGAAGCCACAGAATGGCTGATCTCTCAGGCTCAATTAAACAGTAATTCCAAAGTGTTGGAAGTAGCCTGCAACATTGGGACTACCGCGATTGAACTAACTTCGCGTTTCGGTTGCGATATCTATGCGATAGATATGGATCAACGCGCGCTCAGACTCGCGCAACAAAGGGTAGAGAGTGCTGGTCTAAACCATAAAGTCCATCTTATAAAGGCCAATGCGACCCGACTTCCTTTCGCTGACGCATGTTTTGATATCATCATTAACGAAGCGATGCTGACGATGTACGCCGACAAAGCCAAACACAACTTGGTCCATGAATATTGCCGAGTTCTCAAACCAGGCGGATGCCTGCTGACGCATGATATTATGCTGACGGGCGAAAAACTCGGTGAAATTGCGACAGAACAGCTCCAGCAAGTGGTGAAATCGCATGTCAGCCCAATGAGCCGGCAAGGTTGGGTTTCCTTACTCCTGGAAGAAGGGTTTAGTGAGGTTCAAACCCATCATGGCGTGATGTCGTTGATGTCGCCATTGGGATTAATTAAAGACGAAGGGCTCTTTCGGGCACTAAAAATAGCGTTTAACGGATTGAAAAACCATGAAAATAGACTCCGTTTTTTTGGAATGTTTCACTATTTTCGTGCCCAGCGACACCGGCTTAATTTCATAGCCTGCTGTGCGAAAAAAAAGTAAACGCACTTGTTGGTTGCCCCTATCTACTTTTATGCTCTCCAGGTCAGTTTTACGAAAACGATATGTTTCAACCAATTTGATTCTCGCTATCCGTATCTTCTGCCCCAGCTGGGAGCAATGTAGATCATCGTACTGATAAATAGGCTTCTGCGGTGAGATAAGGAAAGCAGCTTTCACTTTTCTTGAAAAAAAACCAACCTGGAAACAGGTCGTATCACTTTCTCGCCGGAAGCAGTTTTCCACCAATGAAAAGCAGTAATGTTTTAGCTATGAGCCCAACCAGTAAAATGTTCGCCAACGTAAAGAGAGACCACGAGAGGATCTGCATATCAATGGTGTGGTAACTGTTCGCCAGCCTTAGCGAAGCGTTTGCCATTGCAGAAAGTCCAAATGAAAATGCCCACATGCCTGGGCTAAAACCATCAGAAAAAAACCACCGTACTAACCTCAACATAAAAAAGAGCTGCAATAAGCCGTACCCCAGCAGTATCAAAGCGAACATATCAAAGTGATTGCCGTTAACACATAGCCAGGCGTAACAGGCGACAAAAGCAGGGGCAAGTTGGATGCCGATGACATTTCGTGCCGCCCCAGATAGTGCTTTTTGCGTCCGTAAGCGATGGATGATCGCAGGCTCCAGTGTCAGCCATGAAATCAACCCAGCTCCCAGAAACAATGCGGCAATATCGTGGTGCCCGGATGTGCCAAATGCCATCGCGCTGATAAAGTTAGCCGCAACTGTAGGCAGATAAAATCCCGGAGTTGTGGCCTCAGAGGTATATTCGCCGCGCCAAAGTGGGGCGCAACGCCATGCAGAAAAAGAGAGTTGGCCAATAGAGCCGACAATCATCAATACATTTGCCAACACTGACAGATAGGGGTGTAACCCAATAGAAACAAGGACACCACCGGCAGGTAACAAACTAATAAAACTGAATAAATTATGGTTGTTGAATTCATCTCGTATAGCACGAGGAGCTAACACACAGCGAGCGATGTAAATTAAGGCCAGCATAAGCCAAATTGTCCCCCCTCCGAAAATGAGAGCTTCGCCCAGCCAAAATGGCCCAAAACCCACTGTAGAGGCGTAACGCCAGGCACTTCCCAATCCAAAGACTCCTAGAACTATCCCAAAAAAACTAATAGGAACACGGTGAATAAACTCTATTGATGGCATGGCAGTTTACCGAAGATAGTGAAAGAAACGATGCGCGATTTTGCTTTAAGGAAAATGGAGGAGAACATCATCAAAGCTGTAAGAAGATAAACATAACTTAAAATAAATATCGATCCATTGATGGGTAACAAAAACCCTTTATTTAAAAAATATTGTTAATTGGTATGACCTTTGACATTCGGGGATGTGAGTTGTTTCGACATTGCAAAAAGAAGGCCCGTCAGAAAAAATAAAATCATCTTCTCAGCCTAATGCCAGTCAGTTAGTTGGATAAGCACAGCCTGTTGCCAGACTACGCTCTCCTAAGGGCTTTGTTGAATAAATCGAACTTTTGGCCATAATCAGGATCAGATCACCACATTCTCGATCCTGTAGCGGTATCCCGTGGCAAAAAAAAAGTTCAAAATCACCAACTGGAACGTCTACAACAAAGCCCTCGTCAATCGGGGCTCACTGACATTCTGGCTTGATGAGTCGACCATTCAGGCCTGGTATGACGAACCCAAAACCTCTTCACGTGGTCGTCCTCAACGTTATTCCGAGCTGGCCATTTCCACCGTTCTGATGCTCAAACGCGTCTTTCGCCTCACGCTG
>NZ_JYDF01000125.1:0-15877 GCF_003263525.1 Rahnella sp. NRRL B-41462
TTAAACGCCGACATTGGCGAAGGCTTTGGCGATTACACCATCGCCGACGACGCCGCGCTGATGCCGCTGATCACCTCCGCCAACGTGGCCTGCGGGTTTCACGCGGGGGGATGCGGTGATTATGGCGAAAACCGTCGCGCTGGCGAAAAAAGTATCAGGTAGATCTCGGCGCGCCACGTCGGATTCCCCGATTTGTCCGGGTTTGGCCGCCGCCGGATGCACATCGAACCGGAGGTGATGGCACATTACGTCACCTATCAGCTTGGCGCGCTTTCTGCTTTTGCGAAAGCGGCGGATTACCCGCTGACGCACATGAGTTTCCACGGTGCGCTGGGCAATATGGTGTCCGAAGACGCCCGGCTGGCGCGGGTGTTATTGCAGGCGGTGAAGAATTTCGATGCACAAATGATCATCAGCACGATGCCCGGCAACGCCGTCGAGCGCATGGCGCGGGCGCTGGATTTGCCGGTGATTTGTACGTTTCTCGCCGACCGCGCCTATGAAAGCAACGGCCTGCTGGTCAGCCGGACGAAACCGGGCGCGGTTATTCATGACAAAGAGCAGGTACGCGCGCGCATCCGCCAGTTGCTGCGCGAAGGCACGGTGCAAAGCATCGACGGCGTGACGTTGCCGGTGGATGCGACATCGATTCTGGTTCACGGCGATACGCCGGAATCCCTCGAAATGGTGCATACGCTGCGGGAAATTATTGCCGAAATGGACATCGCGCTGATGCCGCCAGCCCGGCAACACCGCCAGATGGCACGGTAAAACACGCTGTTATAAGCCCCTCTTATCGCCTCACACGGTTTATGTCTTATACCGTCTGAGAATTACTGGATACAGTCAGAAAACACCCACCGGCAGAACATGATGGAGCCGGCGGTTTAACAGGAGAGTCGCAATGCCATTTTCAGATTACAAAACCGCACTGGTGACCGGCGCATCGGCCGGAATGGGTGAAGCCATTGTCGAACGCCTTTGTCAGGAAGGGATCACCGTTCATGCTGTCGCACGCCGCGCCGATCAGCTGGCCGCCCTCGCCGCCCGCACCGGTTGTATTCCGCATGCGCTCGACGTCAGCGACCTCGACGCGGTGACGCGCCTGTGCAGCGAGATCAGCGTGGATATTCTGGTGAACAACGCCGGGGTTTCCCGCCCCGGCTCTATCCTGAGCGCCGATGAAGAATCCGTGGATACGCAGGTGGATGTGAATCTGCGCGCCGTTTTGCATCTTTGCCGCCTGCTGGTGCCGGGCATGATGGAACGCGATCGCGGCCACGTCATCAACATCACCTCGATTGCCGCGATTTATAACTTCGGCGGCAACTCGATTTATCACACCACCAAAGCCGGGGTTCACGCCCTGTCGCGCCAGCTACGCGTTGACTGCTACGGCAAGCGTGTGCGCATCACTGAAATCTGCCCGGGTCGCGTGGCGACTGACATTTTCGGCAATGTTTCCGGCGATCACGAAGAAGCCCGCCGCCGTTTCATTGACGGTTTTGAACTGCCCGAAGCCAAAGACATCGCCGATTGCGTGGCGTTTGCCGTTTCTGCGCCGATTGCCGTCAACATCGGCAACATCGAAATCACCCCGACGTTGCAGGTTCCCGGTGGCCTTTCCACCATGCGCCCCGGCGAAGGTCTGTGATCTTTTTCCTATAAACCCACAGTTCAACCATTCAGGAGGGTGAAAATACGATGACGCTCGATTTCAGCAAAGTCCTGACCGGTCAGTTCGGGCAGATGATCGTCGATGGCATGGTTGTCACCCTCAAGCTGGCGCTGGGGTCCTGGCTGCTCGCGATGTGTATTGCCCTGCTGCTGGTCGTCATCCGGCTGACGCACAAACGCGCCGCTGAATATTTCGTCCGCGCCTATGTGTCGTATCACCGCAATGTGCCGACGCTTATTCAGCTGATGATGTGGTATTTCGCCATTCCGACGCTGCTGCCGGAATCTGTGCAGATGTGGATTAACGATTTCAACGCCGAGTTTCTGTTCTCGATGTTTGCGCTCGGATTGTGTCAGGCGGCGTATTTCTCTGAAGACATCCGCAGCGGATTACGCGCTATTCCTGAAGGGCAAACCGAAGCATCACGCGCGCTGGGCATGAGTTACACCCGATCGCTGCGTTCGGTTATTTTACCGCAGGGTATCCGCAACGCGCTGCCTTCGCTGCTCAACCACACCGTTTTACTGTTCAAAAACACCAGTCTGGCTATGGTCATTGGCGTAGCTGAACTGACTTACGTGACCCGTGATATTGAAAACCAGACGTTCCGGACTTTCGAATCGTATCTGGTGGCCTCTGCCGGTTATCTGTTCTTCTCTCTGCTGCTGATGGGTGCTGGCGCGTTGCTGGCCCGCCGGTTCCAGCGGGCCTACGCGAGGTAATCACATGCTCGAGATGTTCACGATTTTGCACGACAACGGGATGCTGTTCCTGATGGGGCAATATCCGCAGGGACCGCTCGGCGGGATACTTTGTACGTTACTGATTTCCCTGCTGGCCGTTTTGTTTGCACTGCCGGTGGGTATTCTCCTCGGGCTGGCGCGTTTATCGCCTTTCCGCTGGCTGAGCTGGCCCGCTGCCTGCTGGGTCTACGGCTTACGCGGCATTCCGCTGCTGATGGTGGTGTTCTGGACGTATTTCTGTGTTCCGCTGTTAATCGGTCACAACATCAGCGGCTTCAGCACCATGCTGTGTACGCTGGTGATTTATGAAAGTGCGTATATCGCCGAGATCGTGCGCGGCGGTATTCAGGCGCTGCCGGGCGGCCAGTACGAAGCGGCGCGCGCTTTAGGGATGAGTTATTTCAAAACGCTGCGTCTGATTATTCTGCCGCAGGCGTTATACAACACGCTGCCAAGTCTGGTCAGCCAGCTGGTTTCTATCATTAAAGACAGCACGCTGGGTTACGTCATTAACGTGCCGGAGCTGACCTTTGCCGCTAATCAGGTGAATAACCAACTGCTGACCAAACCTTTTCAAGTCTTCGCGATTGTCGCGATTGGCTATTACATCATCTGTTTCAGCCTGACGTGGCTGGCCAATAAGCTTGAAGCCCGTATCACGCGCAAACGGCAGAACCGGATGCCGGAAGCGGAGAAAATGACGAAGGCTCCACTGCTGAAGACTCAATCATAATAAGGAACGACGATGCGACCAATGATCTTATTTAATCAGGTTAATAAATGGTATGGCGAATATCAGGCGCTCACCGACCTGAGTGCTGAAATTAGAAGCGGTGAAGTCGTGGTGGTTTGCGGACCGTCCGGCTCGGGCAAATCAACGCTGATCCGCACCGTGAACCGGCTGGAACCTATTGAAGAGGGCCAGATCCTGTTCGATGGCATGGATATTCATGGCACCAGCACCCGCCTGAATCAGTTGCGCACGCGTATCGGTTTTGTCTTCCAGAACTTTAATCTTTTCCCGCACGTTTCGGTGCTGGACAACATCATGATGTCGCCGGTAAAGGTGCTCGGCGTGAAACGTCAGGAAGCGCGCAAGCACGCGGGTGAACTGCTGGAACGTGTCGGATTATCACACAAAGCCAATGCCTATCCGGCACAGCTTTCCGGCGGGCAGCAGCAACGTGTTGCCATCGCCCGGGCATTAGCCATGAAACCGCCGGTGATGTTGTTTGATGAACCGACGTCGGCGCTTGATCCGGAAATGGTCGGTGAAGTCCTGAATGTGATGCGCAGTCTGGCACGTGAAGGTATGACCATGATGTGCGTCACACACGAAATGAATTTTGCCCGCGACGTGGCGGACACAATCTGGTTTATGGATCAGGGGAAAATTCTGGAAAAATCCAAACCGGAAAACTTCTTCAATCATCCGCAACACCCGCGTGCCAGGAAGTTTTTAAGTGACTTATTGCACCATTAATTATGCACGTGGCGTATTCCTTTGCAGCGCCTTGCCGCTCAGAGCTTATCCATCAAAGGGGGCTTAAGAAATAACGCCTGCATAGGTATCTCTGTCTTTGAATATATTATCAGCATGTCAGTTCATGACTGTCGGCAAGCAGCTCGTGTATTTCATCTGCCGGCAGCGGTCCGGAAAGGATCACACTGACCCAGTGCTCTTTATTCATATGATAAGCAGGCAAAATGCCGTCTTTCTGACGTAATGAGCCGATGTGCTCCGGCCGGACCTTAACCTCAAGTATGTCGACTTTATCTTCCGTTTTCAGCCCCAGCTTGGTACCGGATACATTCATCACGAGACCAAACCATTTATCACCATTGTGATGACGAAGCACGGCATAATCCGGCAGGTTACGCCAGAGATATTCCGGCTCCGAATTATAGTGTTCCCGCGCGTACCTGAATAACGACTCTCTTTTCATAATCACTCCCGTATCGTCGGTTTATACCGTTCTGACCAGCCCGTTCCAGCGCCTGCGCGGGTATGCACAGAGTCGTATCCAGGGTGAAACCTGTGCGGATGAGGAACTGCCGAACCCAGTACATACCGTATCCTCCTGAGAAGATGCCTGCAAGGTAACAAGTGCCTGACTGGGTTACGTTTACCGGTTGTTCGGCGGCGTACTGCCTGACAGTAAACCGCCCCTTTGCCTCGCGGTTTAGCTCCCGGCAACAGACTCGCGAACGAAATCTTCATAAGTGCGCAGCGGGTGTCCAATGAGAGCCTGTAGCTGTTCTGCGGTTCCTTCAGCAGCTTGCATGCCGAACGTCTGAATACCAGCCATCATCAGGCTCATGTCATAAGCCAGCCAGTTGGGACCGTACGAGGCGAGTTGCCCTTCAAACGCGGTGACGTCATCTCCCCCGTAGGTAATCTCGCGACCCAGGGCTGAACTCCAGATCTTCGCCACGGACGCACCGGTCAGCGGTTGCGGCCCAATCAACTCCAGCGTGACAGGATCCAGCGCAGACGATGCCTTGTCGCGTCGCAGCAACTCAGCCACGGCGACATCCGCGATATCGCGCGCATCAATCATTGAGACGCCCGCCGAGCCGACAGGCATCGGGTACACCGCGTAGTTCTGAATCGTCTGTTGAACCATCAGGTCGTTTTGCATGAAATAAGCCGGACGCAGAATGGTGGCGGGGATGTCATGACTTTTGATCATGCGTTCAACCGTATGCTTGCCGGTAAAGTGCGGAACGTTGGTGAATTTATCAGCATGGATCACCGACAAATAAACGATACGCTCAATACCCGCCTCGCGGGCGAGGTTCAGGGCGATCAGGGCCTGAGTAACCTCATCGGGCGTAACCGCATTCAGCAGAAACAGCGTTCGTACCGATGACAGCGCGGCACGCATCGACGCGACGTCGGTCAGGTCTGCAACGACTTCCGTAACCCCTGCCGGAAACTCGCGCTTACCCGCCTGGCGTACCAGGGCTTTGACCCCGGCGCCAGCGTCAGCCAGACCCTGAATGATAAGTGAACCAATGGTGCCCGTGGCACCGGTAACGAGAATGCTCATATTTAACTCCTGCAAGATAGTGATAATGGTTAACGTGAGAAATCCGCAACGACCTTACCGGTCCGTGAAACGGTACGATTACGTTCGATTGCGTTGGGAATATCAGCGAAGCCCACTACGCCGCCAATTCTGGACTGTAGCGTGCCGCTGGCGACGTCGTTGGCCAGCTTCCCGAGTAATACCAGATCGGGCTTATTCATAAACCAGAGACCCCAATCAGTACGGCGCGTTGTACGTTGTTCATTGCAGTTCCTCGTAGCAAGTTCTGATAACGAGACAATATTCCGTTGCAATTAAAAAACAAAGATCCTAAAACTTAGACACCTTGTCTCATAAATGGAACACCATGAACCTGAACGCGCTGTCTGATTTTATACTCGTCGCCACAAATGAAGGGCTGGGGAAGGCAAGCCGCGCAAGCGGCATTTCCAAAGCCACGCTATCGCGACGCATCGCAGATCTTGAGGAGCAACTGGGTGTGAGGCTGATCGAGCGAAGCGCTCGCGGTTTGAAGCTCACCGAAGCCGGGGCGACGCTGATCTCCCGGACTGAAGGCCTGCTGAGTGAGGTGACCGAAGCCATGACGGCGGTCGGTGATGGTGTTTCGACGCCTCGTGGACGTTTGCGTGTCGCCGCTCCGGTCCTGTTTTCCCAGCTTGCGATGGGGCGCATTGGTGCCGAATTCTGTGCGGCCTACCCGGAAATTGAAATTGAAATCGTGGCGGAAGATCGCATGGTAGATCTGGTCGAGGAACAATTTGACGTCGCAATCCGCATCAACCCAAGCCCCGACAGCAATTTAGTCGGACGGTGTTTCGCCAAAGACAGGCTGGTTGTCGTGGCCGCACCTGAAATAATCAGGCCACTACCCGGCGCAATCAGGCCAGTGCCCGGCATCGTAACGTCGAGCTTCCAGCCTGCCCACTGGAGTCTCGATGGCGGGCAACTGGTCCTGGAGCCGATCCCAAAATTGCGCTTCTCTTCGTTACTGATGGTCCGCGATGCGGCAATCGCCGGCGGTGGGGCTGCCCTCATTCCGCAATCCATCGCATGGAACCAGCTTGCCCGCGGCGATTTAGTTCAGTGGGGCATCGTGTCGGGGGCAGAGCGGGAACTTTGGGTTTTGCATACTTCCAGGCGGCTTGCTGCGCCAAAAGTTCGCGCATTCGTCGATTTCCTGTGCGCCCGATACCCGGACATGTCTCTGGTTCTCAACGGATAGCGCTCTCAATTTTTTCTTTCGCGCAACAGGAGGATTTCATAGCCAACTTCCGGAGACAGGCGACCGGTCACCGGCAAAATTCTCAGGGGGTAGCAGACGACCAGATTCAGCCGCTATCTGTGCAGTATTCAGCTCACCTTCTTTTGATAGCATTAATCCGCATTAGACATCTATACGTCTATCCCTTAGGATCATTGCACCCGGGATAACCACCTGACAGACAATGAAAATTAAACATTTACCTCTTGATCAAAATATTAACGGCTGGGCGGCGCTGCGGGGTGATATTCCCCGCCATCCGGCTTTACGTGGAAAAGTCACGGCAGACTGGCTGGTGATTGGTGCAGGCTTTGCCGGGCTGGCAT
This sequence comes from Rahnella sp. NRRL B-41462, assembly GCF_003263525.1. Taxonomy (NCBI): domain Bacteria; kingdom Pseudomonadati; phylum Pseudomonadota; class Gammaproteobacteria; order Enterobacterales; family Yersiniaceae; genus Rahnella; species Rahnella sp. NRRL B-41462. The sequence goes on from NZ_JYDF01000125.1 coordinate 7,062, forward strand.
TTGCCCGTCGTATTGCCGAGCTTCGGCCGCATGAGCATGTTGTGGTACTCGAGGCGCTCGACGTGGCCGATAACGCTTCGGCCCGTAATTCGGGTTTTGTGATTGATTTACCGCATACCGTCGGCAGCACATCGGCTGAGCTGGAACACGCCAATGCGTACCGGCGTCTTTTACAGTACGGGTTGCATCATCTGAAAGAGACCGTCGATAAGCATGATATTGCGTGCGACTGGCTGAATTCAGGCAAATACCATTGCGCCGTGAGTGCGCAGTTTGACGGTGAAATCGCGCATTATCAGCAGGAACTCACCACGCTCGGCGAAAGCTTTGAGCTGCTGGACAGAGCCGCACTCCGTCAGCGTTTGGGCACCGGTTTTTACCGCAGCGCGGTGTACACGCCCAACTGTATTCTGGTGAATCCGGCGGCGCTGATCAGCGGGCTGGTGGCCACGTTGCCGGCAAACGTCACGGTTTATGCCAACTCGCCTGCGTTGCAGATTGACACTCAGGGCACTATTCATGCAGAAACGCCGCACGGCGAAGTGCGTGCCGGTAAACTGATGCTGGCGATCAATGGTGCAGCACGCGGGTTACCGCTGTTCAAAGGCAACGTCTTCGCGATGTCGACGTTTGCAACACTGACTGAACCGCTGTCACCCGCACAACGTCAGCTTATCGGTGATATTGCGCCGTGGGGCTCGACGCCGGTGAATGCACTGGCGGGTGCGACGTTGCGCTATACCTCTGACCATCGCTTCCTGATCCGCGAACACGTCAACTTTACGCCAGGTCTGGTGACCCGTGCGGTAGAAACCGGCCGTCATGCCCGCCGCCATCAGGCATTATTTGCCCGTATTTATCCGCAGTTACAGGACGTCAATATGGCGTACACCTGGTCGGGGCTGATCAGCATTACGCGCAACGGCGCGCCGGTATGGGGGAATATTGCGCCGAACGTGTATTCGTCAGCGGGATGTAATGGTTCCGGCAGTTCCAAGCAGAGTGCGTTCGGGCGGTTGCTGGCGGAACATGCGCTGGGAGAGGACAATCCGTTGCTGGCCGATATGCAGGGCATCGGACGCGCCAGTTATCTGCCACCGCGCCCGTTCCTGGATGTCGGTGTGAAAGGATTTATGACGCGTGAACGCTGGCGTTCACGCAGCGAGTTGTAGAGACTGAACATAGCCGGTCGCCGCATAACCGGCTTTTTAATGACGTTTATCGACGCGCGCCACGATACGATCGCCCAGCCACTGAATGCCGCAAACCATCACAATCAGCACGACGATCACTTCTATCATCACCACCGTTTCGAAACGCTGATAACCGTAACGGATTGCCAGATCACCCAGTCCGCCTGCGCCGATAGCGCCCGCCATCGCCGATGCGCCAATCAACGCCACCAGCGTGACCACAAATCCGGACAAAATACCGGGCAGCGCTTCCGGGATCAGCACGTCCCAGACAATACGCAGTTTACTGGCACCCATCGCGCGGACGGCGTCAGTCAGTCCGCGATCCACGTCGCGCAGCGAGACTTCTGCCACGCGGGCGAAATACGGCGTGGCGGTAATCGACAGCGGAACAATCGCCGCCCAGGTGCCGAGCGATGTGCCCACCAGAAAACGGGTTACCGGGATCAGCGCCACCAGCAAAATGATAAATGGCAGAGAACGGAAACCGTTGATCACCAGTCCGAGCGAGCGGTTAACCCAGCGATTTTCGGCAATGCCGCCGGGACTGCTCATCACCAGAATCAGGCCCAGCGGCAAACCCGCGATCAGCGAGAACAGGCCGGAAACTGCCGTCATCAGCAACGTTTCTTCGACGGCGTTAATCAGTAAATCAATCATTACCGGAGACATAACCTGTCAGCTCCACGGTGGCCTGGTGCTGTCGCAGCCAGTCTAAAACAACCTGCTCAGATGCCGTATCGTTTACCGGCACTGAGAAGAAGAAACGCACAACGGCATAATGCTGAATATGATCCACGCCGCCCTGGATCAGCCGGAATTTGCCCGGTAATGCCGTCGCCATTTGAGTGAGTATTTCGCCCTGCCGCCCCTGCTCCGCATACTGGACGCTGTAAATGGCCTCGCCCTGACGTACCGGCGACAACCGTTCAGCCAGCGCTTCCGGCAGTTGCGGCAATAATCCCTGTAACAGCGTACGGGTCAGCGCGGACTGCGGATGCGCAAACACCTGCCACACCGGCCCCTCTTCGATAATTTCACCGCCATTAATCACCGCCACGCGATGCGCGATTTTTTTAATCACCTCCATCTCATGGGTGATCAGCAAAATGGTGATGCCGAGTTTCTGATTGAGGGATTGCAGCAGCGCCAGAATCGAACGCGTGGTTTCAGGATCGAGCGCCGATGTCGCTTCATCGCAAAGTAAAAGTGCCGGACTGGCTGCCAGCGCACGGGCAATACCGACGCGCTGTTTCTGACCGCCGGACAACGCCGCCGGATAGTTCCTTGCCTTATCTTCCAGCCCGACCAGCGCCAGCAGCTCGGCGACACGCGCCTGACGCCGTGCCTTGTCGTATCCGGCGATTTTCAATGGCAGCGCGACATTCTGCTCAACCGTTTTGGCCGACAGCAAATTGAAATGCTGGAACACCATCCCCACGCGGCTGCGCACTGACTGCAAGGCTTTCTCGCTCAGGCCGGTGATGGCATGGCCTTCGATTTCAATCACGCCGCTGTCCGGCTGTTCCAGTCCGTTCAGGCAGCGGATCAGGGTGGATTTCCCCGCACCGCTGCGGCCAATAATGCCCAGGATTTCGCCCCGCCGGACCGTCAGCGAGACATCTTTCAGCGCCTGAATTGTGCCGAACTGACGGCTTACATGGTCAAGGCGCACGACGTCATGCACCTCATCCTGATGCGTTTTCAGAGTGCCACCGGCAAACTGCCCGGCGTTAGCCGGGCGTGGAGGGGCTTTTTCTGAAGACGTCGCCGTGAACTGCGCACCGGTTTCAGAGATGATCGTCATGCTTTACATCCTTACCAGGCCGTCACGCCGGTGCCTTTATAGACCTTATCAAACACCTGTTTGACAGCCTCGTTCTGGTAAGAACTGACCAGCGTTTTCACCCACGGCGCATTCACATTTTCAGTTTTCACCGCGATGAAGTTGTTGTAAGGATTATTCTTTACCGGTTCCTGCGCGATACGATCCGCAGGCGTCAGGCCACTTTTCAGCGCCCAGTCGGTGTTCACAATCGCAGCATCCAGATCCGGCACGGAGCGGCCGATAATGCCGGAATCCAGCTCTTTAATGGTGACGTGGCGCGGGTTCTCAATGATATCCGCCGTAGTGGCGAAAATACCGGCGCCCGGTTTGAGTTTGATCACGCCAGATTGCTGAAGCAGGATCAGCCCGCGCGCTTCGTTCGCCGGGTCATTCGGCACGCCAATCACCGCCCCTTCTTTCAGCTGGTCGGCAGATTTTACTTTTTTAGAGTACAACCCGATTGGCCACACAGCGGTATCACCCACGCGCACGATGTTGTAGTGATTCACTTTGATCTGGTTATCGAGGAAAGGCTGATGCTGGAAGGCATTGGCATCCACTTCGCCGTTTTGCAGGGCTTCGTTTGGCTGGTTGTAATCGTTGAAAATCACCGGTTTTACCGTCAGACCTTTTGCTGCGGCCTGTCTGACCACTTCACGCCAGACATCTTCGTCTTCCCCGCTGATAATACCGACCTTAACCGTGGTTTTATCGGCGGCCTGTGCCGCACTCAGCGGCGCCAGCACGCTGCCGGAAATGATCACTGCCGAGGTTGCGGCCAGTAAAACAGCACGGTGAATACGGGTCTTTGTTTTGTTGAATGTCTTGCGCATACGCTATCCCCAAAAGTGTGATGAGATGCCTGCTCCGGGCTGTGTTTCCGTGCAGGAATTTGGCGAGTATACCCATCGGCTTATTTCTTTATAATATTGTTTTAATGATAGTTATTCTTGAAATGAATAACCGAAATGGGATAGTAAAGCGATAAAAATGCTAAGTGTTATTTCAATTGCCATTTCCCCAATTTGCTTCCAATAAAAAACCCGCCGGAGCGGGTTTTTAACATTTCGGGCAAACAGCGGATTAAGACTGCGGATCCACCGGCTGAACTTCAAGAGAAACCATGCCGATGCCCAGTTTACGAGGCTGGAAGCCGCCGCTGGTGCCTTCAGTGGGTTCGGTCGGTTCCGGCGGCGTGATGACGATACTTTGCTCCGCTCCCGGATTGGTGAACTGTACTTTCACGATACCGTCTTTATCGCCGAAGGTGACAAACTGCTCCTGATCCCCGACACGGACGGAAACCGGCTTATCGATGTTATTGCCGTAAGCCCGTGCGCGGATCACCACATCAAAGGTGGCGGGCAGCGGTTTAACGTAATCAATTTTCACCGACGGTGCCAGATTGGCATCTGACCAGCGTCCCCAGTTTTCAACGGCTGAAACACCGGTAATCGCTTTTACCTGCTCCGGCAATCCCGGCACCATAAAAGCGATGGCTTTCGACTGATAAGTGGTGGCGGAATCATCAATGTTCAGCGTCTTCAGGGTTTGCTGATAAATCGCATTGCTGCCCGAGGTGTCTTTCACGAAGTCCACTTTACCTTTGAAGGTATCACCGGTGATCTGCACGATCGTCGGCTTCGCCCCGAGGTTCCCCGATGCAACGCACAGGCCGGTATTGAGCGACAACTCTGGTGCCCAGACGCGTCCCATTTCGTAGCATTTATCAACCCAGACAAAGTTATCGCTGGTCGCCAGTCCGGCCAGTTGTTTTTTCAGCGGCGTGGACAGATAGACATCAAACATCGGCTCAATTTTGTCTGCCGTGACCTTCAGAATAAACGGCGTTTTGATGGTCATGCCGGAGAAGGTGAAAGTGCTGTCTTTGGTATTCACCGCATAGTCTTTGATGCTGTTCGGGAAGCCCCACTGTTTGATGACCGCCGGTTTCCAGGCATTCACTTTGTCATCAATATTGAGGAACTGCGCAGTCATCGATGTCGCAGAAACACCGCTGCGTCCAAGACCGATGTAGTTGTCGCCGCCCATCATATCCAGTACGGTCGCGCCATTATCCAGGGTGCTGCGTTTCGCACCGTTCAGCTCCCCCGCCGGATGACGCCCGTCGAGTACGAAGAACAGGTCTTTACGGTTCTGTTTGGTCAGAATGTTGTAAGCCGTGTTGTTCATCGCCAGATGATCGGAAGACACCACAATGATGGTGTTATCGAAATAACCGGACTTTTTAATCTTATCGATAAATGCGGCAATCAGTTCCTGACTGCAGGACACGGCGCTCAGAGACTGGTTGGCTTTACCGTTCACTTTATATTCCTTGCGGGTACAGCCGCGGGAAATAAAGCCGTCAGGATGATGCGTATCAACGGTCAGCGTGAACAGTGAGAACGGCTTACCTTCCTGACTCAGCGTCACGAATTTTTTGTACACCTCATCCAGCAAGGTGTCGTCATACCAGCCCCAGTCATTTTTATAGGACGGGTCCGCGACAGTCGGACGCAATTCGTTGTAACCATAAAGATGGTCGAAACCATGGGATTTCAGGAAGGTCCCTTTGCCTGCGAAAGCCAGTTCAGCGCCCTGATAAAAATAGTTGGTATAACCTGCACCTTTGAGCACATCACCAAGACAGACGTTTTCAGGGTAGAAAGTCGCCAGTGCACTGGAGGCATTACCATCAAACGGCGCAAACAGCGGGATCCCACACTGAGAAGCCACCATACCTGCAATGGTATAGCCAGTGCCCGGCAACTGTTTGGTGTTGGTGAAATCCGTACTCTGTGCTTTATGGCGGTTTAATTCAGTGGTCAGGCCAGGGAAGACTTTGTCATCAAAATACGTGCGTTCCAGACTCTCGCCGTAGATATAAACCAGGTTAGGCTTTTTCGCGCCTTTAATGGCTTTTTCGGGCACTTTGTAATAGGTACTAAAATCTGCACCGCTGCCTGAGATTTGCGTTTTGACCAGACGCGAGATGTTCTGGAATGCCTGTGTGGAACCGACAGAAAAGACCGCCAGCACCACGGCCAGCGCACTGTAGACCGCGCTGCTGTTTTTGGCACGACGCTGCTTCAGCCCCCACGCCAGCAAAGCGAATACGCTAACAAGCCCTGCCAGTAAACCGATAAATGGCAGGATATATTTATTGAGCCCCGCCCCTTTCAGGCTACTGGTGACGGTATATAACACCGCGTCCGTGATGCCTTCACCGGTGAAATAATTGCTGCCGATCAGGATGACGTTAAGAATGACGTAAAGCCCGAGGAAAAACAGCACCAGTGAAAACCAGACACGGCTGGCCGACGCCCGCGTGACGTAGAGAAAAATAGAAGAAAGAAATAATACGAAGGAAATTATCTCAGAAGCCATTTCAGCACCCTGTCTGATTTAAACAATAAACTCTACGACCCATTTCTGCTGTTTTACGAGCAGCGCCGACGGTTCAACTCATCGAGCGAATGACCCGTTTGTCATTCACTTACTTCATCCCTGAGACAGGAAAATTCATGCCAAAAACGGATAGCGCTATATAGCCTGTTGATCCTGGTGGGTCAACGCCTTAACACGGCTTCAGGCCACTGATGTGCCCAAAAAAACTGACGTTTTACAAATTCATGACAGCTAATTCCGCATGATACCTCAGAAAATTAACTTTCCGGTCACCTTTCTGTAAGAATTGCATGATAGCGGAATACTGTGGGCGAAATGTGGAGGCAGGTTGAAAATGCGGAAAAAAGTTGGCGGGAAGGCCCGCAATACGGGGTATCGCGGGCGTTGAGGATGAAAAATCAGATTCCTCCGAGATAAGCTTTCCGCACCTCCTGATTATGTAAAAGTTCCTCGCCTGAACCGCTAAGCCGAATTTGTCCGTTGACCATCACATAACCCCGGTCAGAAAGCCTGAGCGCATGATGCGCATTTTGCTCCACCAGAAAGATAGTCATGCCGTTTTTTGCCAGTTCGCGCAAGGTCTGGAAAATCTGTTTAACGATAATAGGCGCCAGCCCAAGACTCGGTTCATCGAGCAGTAACAGCTTCGGGCGACTCATCAGCGCACGGGCAATTGCCAGCATTTGCTGTTCACCACCGGACATGGTCATCGCCCGTTGTTTACGGCGTTCCTTCAGGCGCGGGAATAACTCAAACATGGTGTGCAGATCTTCTGCCGCGTGTTTATTCCCGACGGGAATGGTGCCCATCAGCAGGTTTTCTTCCACGGTCATATCCGGAAAAACACGTCGCCCTTCCGGCGATTGCGCTATGCCAGCCGAAGCCACAAAGTGTGTCGATTTGCGGCTGATATCTTCCCCGCGAAACAGGATCTGCCCGCTCTGTATACGTGGCTGACCGAATATCGACATCAGCAGCGTTGATTTCCCGGCACCGTTAGCACCAATCAACGCCACCGTTTCCCCCTCATGCACCTGCAAAGAGACCTGCTGTAATGCCTGAATCGCCCCGTAATACACATTCACATCACGAAATTCCAGCATCGCGTCGCTCATAAGCTGACCTCGTCGTCTTCATCAGCACCCAGATACGCGGCAATGACTTTCTCATCGTTCTGAATAGCCTGCGGTATTCCTTCGGCAATCACATCGCCGTGGTCGAGCACGATAATGTGGTCGGAAATGTCCATCACCATGCCCATATCATGTTCGATCAGCAGCACGGTGATGTCGTGATGATCGCGCAGGAAGCGGATAATTTTGCTCAGCGTACGTGTTTCAACCGGATTCAGACCGGCTGCCGGTTCGTCCAGGCAAATCATTTCCGGCGCGGTACACATCGCACGGGCGATTTCCAGCCGGCGCTGCTGACCGTAAGACATTTCCCCTGCCAGCCGGTTGGCACAATCCACCAGTTCCACCACTTCCAGCCAGTAAAATGCGCGGTCCAGCGCCTGATTTTCCGCACGGCGATAACCCGGCGTATTGAGCACACCGGCAATCAGGTTGCGGTTGGTTTGCATGTGCTGAGCGACCAGCAGATTTTCAACCACCGACATTTCACGAAACAGCCGGATATTCTGAAAGGTACGCGCCAGCCCGGCGCGGTTAACCAGGTGTGTACCGCCGAACATTTTGTAGAAAATACGTTTGCCCAGTTGCGCCGGTTTTATCCAGTCATCAGGCTGAAATTTCTGCCCGAGCACCTGGATTACATTGGTCTCCGGCGGCGCGTATTGAGCAAAATATTGCCGCCGGACGCTTTATAAAAACCTGTCAGGCAATTAAATACCGTGGTTTTTCCTGCGCCGTTCGGGCCGATCAGCGCGGTAATCGATCCGCGTTTCACCGCAAGATTCACATCGTTCAGCGCCTTAATGCCGCCGAAATGCATGCGCAAATGCTCGACACTCAGGATGTTGTTATCCGCTAACGCTTCGCTCATGGCGCGACTCCTTTACGCACGGCAAACCCGCTGCGGCTGATGCGGATCAACCCGCGTGGCCGCCAGATCATCATCACCACCATTAAAACGCCGAACAGCAATACGCGATATTCGGCAAAGCTGCGCAACAGTTCCGGCGCGACGGTCAGCACAAATGCCGCCAGCACCACGCCGATGGTTGAGCCCATACCGCCCAAAACCACAATAGCGAGAATCAGTGCAGATTCGAAAAAGGTGAAAGAGGTCGGATTAACGAAGCCCTGATACGTGGCGAAAAACACGCCCGCAATTCCGGCTGTGGAAGCCCCGAGGGTAAAGGCAGACAGCTTGACCAGCACATGATTCAGCCCCATCGCGCGGCAGGCAATCTCATCCTCACG
>NZ_JYDF01000126.1:0-19300 GCF_003263525.1 Rahnella sp. NRRL B-41462
TTTTGCCTTGCTCCTCCCCCTGCGAAGTGGGAGGCTGGGAGGGGGTTTTAAAGACAACACAATAGGTACTGCACTCTTCAACTAATACCCCACCCCAACCCTCCCCTTCGCAGGGGAGGGAGCAGATCGGTATTCTTACTCATCTCTGTGAGAAAACTGAGAGAGTGACATCAAACCACCGCACTTCTCGGCGCAAACACATACCCGATATCGTTCTTGATCATCGCGGCGACCAGTTCAAATCCGCCATTCGGTCTGGCCTGCGCAAACTCCAGTTCGCTGGTAAACACCGGACTGACCCAAAACAGATTCACCGGATCCCCGTAAATTTTTGGCAGACGCATTTTGTCTGCCGGACCGCATAATGCGGAGGAAATCACGTGTCCTTCAAAGCCGAGCGGTGCCATCGGCGACATCAGCGTGTGGCCTTCACCCAACCAGCTGAGAGTCGTCCAGGGAATCTGTGCATAACCGGATAACGCGCTGGCCATCTGCACGGCATTCTCTTCGGTCACATATTCTTTGCCGACCGAAAAGGCGAGTTCGATGCGACGATGCTTTTCTGCTTCATCGTTGAAAACAATATCAATTTGCGGCATCGGACGGATACTCATGCCGACCGTGAAGAAGTAATAATTCTCTTCATCTTCATGCTGAGAAATCGCCATTGGCGGCCAGTTGCCCTGATTGATCAGATAATATTTCAGTGATGAGCCAAAGCGATCTTCGTAGGATTCCAGCAGCTTGCGCTGGATTTTCGGCCACGGATTGCTGAATTCATTTTGCCAGTCACGCCAGAACAGGCGGGTCTTTTCTGCCAGTTCACATTGCGTGTTGGTCGAGGCAGAACCCAGCGGGAAGGTCAGCGGATTCTGTTTAATGCAGCCGGCGGAATAACACACCGAATGGTCGATATACAAACTCCAGCCGGGGATCATCGCCAGCAATAATCCCTGATACCACAACGCCGCGCCGTCATCGCTTTCATTCCAGAGGATCTGAATTTGTGCAGGCTCCAGCGGCGCTTCGCCCTCCAGATTGCGGCAGTATTGCGCCGCCAGCATCGGGGCAATCCCCTGCTCCATTGCCTCTGTGTCATCGTTCAGCGGTGCGGGCACCAGATTACGTACCCAGCAGGCGCGCATTTTCGGAAAGCGGTCGCGCAAATCTTCGCGGGCGAAAATATAAAAATACACCACGCGGTTATCCTGCTCGACCAGCGCGGTCAGGGTTTGTTTGTCGTTACTGACTTCAGCAACAATGTCGGACTGGCGCATATGACCTCAACAATATCAGGAAGCTTATTATTCCCTGTGATGGTCAGTGTAGAACGGATAAGCCAGGCCGATAACGGGCAATATTCCCAAAAATCCCCGATAAATCATTAAAACAGGTGCTTTTTTGTCAAAATATCAACATCAGCGGCAATACATCCGAAACAGCTGCGCCAGATGCGCGGCCATCGGCGTCAGCGTGGTATCACGTCGCTGAATGAGATAGAACGTGGCTTTCGGTAGCGGCAGATCAAGATCCAGCGCGACCAGACTCTGGCCGATCACCGGATCGTTAATGACATCGACGGACAACACGCTGAGAAAATCGGTTTTGGCGATCAGGCTGGTGCAGGACATAAAAGTTTCGCAAATCACGCTGATATTCGGCTCGGCATCCATTTCGCTGAACACTTCGCTGAGCAGTTTGTAATAGCTGCCGCGTGGCGTCGGCATCGTCCAGTCGCAATGCAAAAGCTCCTGCATCGAACGGGCATGCTGCATCGGATGACCACGCCTTGCCACCACGCGATACTCTTTATCCATAAGCTTTTCATATAACAGTTCGTTATCAAAGGGTCCCTGATAATAGGTATTCACGGTGAAATCCAGCTCGCCCTGACGCAGCTCCGGGATCATCGATACCAGTTGCCCCTCGGCAATCCGCACCTTCACATGGGGGAATTCACGGTGAAAACGGTCAATGACTTCCGGCATGATGGTGCGGGCAATGCTGGCCCCGACGCCGATATTGACCCTGCCGCTGGTCCCGCCGAGGCGCTGAGCGATGTCTTCCTGCGCCACCCGCAGCTCTTCCAGAATCAGGCTTGCGCGCTTAAAAAACGCGTCACCACAATCAGTTAGCGTCACGCCCTGACGGCGACGGACAAATAACCTCGCCCCCAGATTTTCTTCCAGTTCTTTAATTGATTTGGTCAGCGCGGGCTGTGAAAGATTCTGCATCCGGCTGGCGGCACGAATACTGCCCTGACGTGCGACCGAAACAAACGCCCGCAACTGATGCATTTTTATTTGTGATGGCATGAGATTCTTTGATAACCCCTGATTATCACTAAGAAGATTTTGGCATCTTATATGCCCTGAACGCTTTATGTACATTGAAAATCATATCAGGCCGCCTTTCGCCGCTTTCTGCGTGCGGGTCTGCACTTCCCGAAGCTTTGATTTCCTCCTTTCTGCCGCTGTGCGGAAAGCCTGCATGTCTGTGTAAAAAGAGAGTCCGTGATGGTTAATGAGATTTCTGAACGTGTAGAAAAGCTGTTCCCTTCCCTGCAAAAGCAACGTCGTGATCTGCATAAATACGCCGAATCCGGCTGGCTGGAGTTTCGTACCTCCACGCTGGTGGCCGATCGTCTGGAAAAACTGGGCTATTCACTGCAACTCGGCAAAGAAGTTATCGACGCTGATTCGCGTATGGGGCTGCCTTCCGCAGCCGTGCTGGCCGAACAGGAGCAGCGCGCACTGGAACAAGGCGCGATTGCCCGCTGGATGCCGCATTTCTCCGGCGGTTTCACCGGGATTGTCGCCACGCTGGAAACCGGTCGCCCCGGCCCGGTAATGGGTTTTCGGGTGGATATGGACGCGCTGGATTTAAACGAAGTACAGGAAGACCAGCATCGCCCGTTCCGCGACGGGTTTGCTTCGGCCAATAACGGCATGATGCATGCCTGTGGTCACGACGGTCACACCACCATTGGCCTCGGGCTGGCAGACGTGCTGATGCAGGTGCGCGACCAGCTCTGCGGCACCATCAAGCTGATTTTCCAGCCTGCCGAGGAAGGCACGCGCGGCGCGAAATCCATGGTTGAAGCGGGCGTGGTGGACGACGTGCAATATTTCACCGCCGTGCATATCGGCACCGGCGTACCGGCTAATCACATCGTGTGCGGTAACGATACTTTTATGGCAACGACCAAGCTCGACGTGCACTTCACCGGCGTGGCCTCACATGCGGGCGGTAAGCCGGAGGATGGCCGCAATGCCCTGCTGGCGGCGGCGCAGGCAACACTGGGTTTGCATGCGATCCCGCGTCACAGCGGCGGTGATTCACGCATTAATGTCGGCGTTTTACAGGCTGGTACCGGGCGCAATGTGGTGCCTTCCAGCGCCACGATGAAAGTAGAAACGCGTGGCACCACCAATGAGGTGAACGAATTTATTTATCAGCAGGCGCTGAAAGTGATTTCCGGCGCAGCCGAAATGCATCAGGTGAAATTCGACATCAAACTGATGGGCGCGGCGCAAAGCAGCACGCCGACGCCCGCCTGGGTGAATTACATCCACCGTCAGGCGGAAAAACTCGGCGAGTTTGAGCAGATTATCGACCGTCAGGAAGGCGCAGCGGGTTCGGAAGATGCCACCTATATGATGGAGCGCGTAAAAGCCCGCGGTGGCGAAGCCTCTTATGTCATTTTCGGCACTGATCTGAGCGCGGGTCATCACAATGAACTGTTTGATTTCGATGAAAAAGTGATGTCTCAGGGCATTAAAACCCTGGCGGCACTGGCGCTGAATATCGCTGAATTCAAAGGGGAACGCTGATGACGTCGCACGTGCCACATCAACAGAACGTCGTGAATTTCATCAATGATTTCATCGATAACCAGCAACCCGCGCTGGCAGAAATCAGCGATGCCATCTGGGATCATCCTGAAACCCGCTTTGTCGAATCCTTCTCTTCTGCATTACTGGCCGACAAACTCGACGCCAGCGGATTTGCCGTTGAGCGCGGCGTGGGTGGCATGGAAACGGCGTTTATCGCCAGCTTCGGCAGCGGAAAACCAGTGATTGCCCTGCTCGGCGAATTCGACGCGCTGGCCGGTTTAAGCCAGAAAGCCGGTTGCGATGTAGCGCAGCCACTGGTGGAAAACGGCAACGGCCACGGTTGCGGCCATAATCTGCTGGGAACGGCGGCACTCGGCGGCGCGCTGGCAGTGAAAGCCTGGATGGAACGTGAAAACATTCAGGGCACGGTGCGTTTTTACGGCTGCCCGGGTGAAGAAGGTGGCTCCGGCAAAACCTTTATGGCCCGCGAAGGATTGTTCGATGACGTCGATGCCGCACTGACCTGGCATCCGGAAACCTACAGCGGCATGTTCAGCAACCAGACGCTGGCCAATATTCAGGCGTCGTTCAGCTTTAAAGGCGTGTCCTCACACGCCGCCGCCGCGCCACATCTGGGTCGCAGCGCGCTGGATGCCCTGACGCTGATGAATACCGGCGCGAACTTCCTGCGCGAACACATCATTCAGGAAGCGCGCCTGCATTACGCGATCACCAACGCGGGCGGGATTTCGCCCAACGTGGTGCAGGCAGACGCCGAAGTGCTGTATCTGGTACGCGCGCCGCAAATGGATCAGGCGCAGGCGATTTTCGACCGCGTAGTGGATATTGCCAAAGGCGCAGCGCTGATGACCGGCACACAGATGTCGATGCGCTTTGACAAGGCCTGTTCCAACTACGTGCCCAACCGCACGCTGGAAAGCGCGATGTATCAGTACGTCCAGGCTTTCGGCACACCGCATTACACCGCCGAAGAGCGGGCGTTTGCGGCGTCGATTCATGCCACGCTGACGGAACAGGATATTGATAATAATCTGCTGAATATCTCCCGTACCAGCGGCGCGGAAGGCGTGGAATTCGCCGAAACCTTGCGCCATTCCCCGCTGACAGACTCCGTTGCTCCGTATGCCCCGAACGGCAATATCCTCTACGGCTCAACGGACGTCGGTGATGTGAGCTGGCTGGTGCCGACGGCGCAGTGTTTCAGCCCGTGTTTTGCGGTCGGTTCGCCGCTGCATACCTGGCAGATTGTGTCGCAGGGGCGGACCTCCATCGCCCATAAAGGCATGTGTCTGGCAGCGAAAATCATGTCATCGACCGCGATAGACCTGTTCACCCGGCCGGATTTACTGACGGCCTGTCAGAAAGAGCGCGATGCACAACGTGCACGACGCCCGTATCAGTGCCCGATCCCGGCAGGCGTAAAACCTTCGCCATTGAAATAAATCACGGGTGTCAGTTAATGATGTAAACCGCTCATTCGCGTCCCGTTCCGGCACGGATGAGCGGCATAAATATAAAAAAAGACAAACACGACAGAGGGTTAACAGATGAGTATTCAGGCGCAAGATTCCGGCCAGAGTCCGGGGGGATTTCTTCAGTGGGTTGAACGTGTGGGGAATAAAATTCCCAACCCGTTTTTGTTATTTGTTTACCTGATCGCCGTGCTGATGGTCGCCAGTGCGGTGATTTCATGGCTGAATATTACGGCAGTAAACCCAACCAACGGTGAGGTAATCCATGTAAAAAACCTGCTGAGCGTGGAAGGTATTCAGTGGATTTTGCCGAACGTCATTAAAAATTTCAGCGGATTTACCCCGCTCGGCTCGATTCTGGCGCTGGTGATTGGTGCCGGACTGGCGGAGCGCGTCGGGCTGCTGCAAAGCCTGATGTACAAAATGGCGTCCAAAGTAAACGCCCGTTACGCCAGCTATATGGTGATTTTTATCGCCTTCTTCAGCCACATTTCGTCGGATGCCGCACTGGTGGTGATGCCGCCGCTGGGCGCACTGATTTTCCTCGCAGTCGGACGTCATCCCGTGGCTGGTTTACTGGCGGCTATCGCCGGTGTTGGCTGCGGTTTCACGGCTAACCTGCTGATTGTGACCACCGATGTGTTGTTATCCGGTCTGAGTACCGAGGCGGCAAAGGCGATTAATCCGGCGGTTCAGGTCAGTGTGATCGACAACTGGTACTTTATGGCAGCCTCGGTGATTTTGCTGACCATCGTGGGTGCCATTCTGACCGATAAATTCGTTGAACCGCGCCTGCCGGTGTATCACGGCGAGCGTAACGAAGAGATGAAAAAGCTGACGCCGGAACAGAACCGCGGCCTGATGGCGAGCGGCATTGCGGCGCTGGTGTTTATCGCCCTGGTGGCGTTGCTGGTGGTGCCGGAAGCCGCGCCGCTGCGCAATCCGAAAACCGGCGGCATCATCCCTTCGCCATTTATTCAGGGCATCGTACCGCTGATTATTCTGTTCTTTTTCGTGATTTCAGTGCCTTACGGCATGGTGACGAAGCAGATCCGCAGCGCCAGTGACGTGCCGGATTTGCTGGTGGATCCGATGAAATCCATGGCGGGTTTTATTGTGATGGTGTTCCCGCTGTCCCAGTTTGTGGCGTTTTTCAACTGGAGTAATATGGGGAAATTCATGGCGATCGGGCTGACGGATGTGCTGGAAAACTTAGGCATGACCGGCATCCCGGCGTTTCTCGGCCTGATTTTCCTGTCGGCATTGCTGTGTATGTTTATCGCCAGCGGCTCGGCAATCTGGTCGATTCTGGCACCGATATTTGTGCCGATGTTTATGCTGCTCGGTTTCCATCCGGCGTTCGCGCAAATCGTGTTCCGCGTCGCGGATTCTTCGGTGATCCCGCTTGCGCCGATGTCGCCGTTTGTGCCGCTGTTCCTCGGGTTCCTGCAGCGCTACAACAAAGAAGCGAAACTCGGCACCTATTATTCGCTGGTGCTGCCGTATCCGATTGTGTTTTTCGTGGTGTGGCTGCTGATGCTGGTGGGCTGGTATCTGCTGGGTCTGCCCATCGGTCCGGGCGTTTATCCGCATCTTTAACGGTCAGTGCAGACGCCCATACGGCGCATGGCCCGGTGCCATGAGCCGTTTCTCACCGCCCAGCGCAATACCCCTGCAATGCAACGGGTGGCGAAACGAATCCTCCGGCGCTTCGGCGGGGAAAGGGAAATCCCCAGTTGGATTGCTGCCCACTCAGGCAATAATTCAATGCCAGCCTGAATCATCAGGCTGCCCACCGGCCTGGCCAGACGGCTCGGCGCGGGTGCATTCTGCAATAATCTTACCACTTCAAGCGTCCGTTCATCGCAGCGCAACTGCGGGCGCATCGCCTGCAGATAGGCTTCTACCGCATCGACACTCTCCGGCACATTTGCCGCCCCCAGGCTTTTCGCCACACGGGAAAACTCCTGATAATAGCGGTTCTGATCGCTCAGGCTGAGCGCAGGATTGCGATAACGCAGATGCGATTGCAGGAAGCTGTACGCTTCGGCTACGTGCACCCAGACCAGTAAATCCGGATCGCTGGCCGCATAAGGCGTGCCGTAAGCATCGGTACCGGTCACCCGCAAATGAATGGATTTTACTTTTTCGATTAACGCGTTGGCGTCATTAACAGGCGCAAAAGTCGTCCCGGAAATGAACTGACTGGTGCGACGAAGTCGCCCGAGCATATCTTCACGAAATGAGGAATGATCCCAGACACCGGCAAGCGCCAGCGGATGAAGCATTTGCAGCAATAAGGCACTGACGCCGCCACAAAGCATGGATGAGAAGTCTCCGTGAATTCGCCAGGTGATGCTTTGCGGACCAAACAGTCCCGGGTCACCCGGCGGATTCTCAAAGTCTATACCGCCTAACGCCAGGCCCGAAAGACTCAGCACCTGACGTTCTATTCTCTTTCTTAACAATTATCTTAACTCAGTGATTAATGTGCGGCTTTGCTGACAACCGTGGCTTTGGTCAGCTCCGGCCACAGGTTCATGACCACGTCAATCAGCCGGTTGAGTTCATCAGAACTTGCGCCGTCACGGGCCTGTACGGAGAAGCCCTGAATGGTGCAGGCCAGGTATTTCGCCAGCAGCGCGCTGTCAGTTACCGCAGTCAAATCACCGCTCTGTTTTTTCTTCTCGAAATATTCAAACAGAGTGCGTTCCTGCGAAAGGTGGCGCGCACGCAGCATTTCGGCAATATCCGCAGAAGATGAAGACATCCCGGATGATGCGCTGATCATAAAGCAGCCACTTGGCGTGTCGCAGTCGGTAAACAGCTCAACGATGGCACGCAGATAGCGCCCAACCGTATCCTCAACGGACAAATCTGTTCTGCTCAGTAAACATGAGCTCTTTTCGTAAAAGTTTTTCAGATAATGTTCAACGGCTGCGCGGAAAAGCCCTTCTTTGTTACCAAATTCGGCATACAAAGTTGGCGCTTTTGCACCGGTTGCTTCGACCAAATCGGCTAATGAAGTGGCCTCGTAACCATGGCGCCAGAATAAATTCAAGGCCTTGCTCAGAGCAGTTCCACGATCGAACTGTTTTGGGCGACCGCGACTTTTCCGGACCAAAGCCGTCTGTTCAGTGCTCATACACCCTCCTTCCATCACCATTGTGATTATGGTTATTAAAATAGTTATAGAAATAACTTAACGATCATTATTAAAAATAGTTGCGCACAAGTCCAGCGGAGTTTATCATTTAATTATCGAGCGATAAGAAAATCACTCAAACCCGCAAAGCTGCACAACTAAAAACGCTTTTATAAGCCTTTTGCAGACAACACATTCAGGACGTAACATCATGAGTAACTTTAAAATCCTTCTTGCAGTTCTGGCATTAACCGCTGTACCGGTTGCCAATGTTGCCGCACAGCAGGTTATCATGATGCCTTTGCAGAGTCAGGAAGTGCGGATGGTCAATGTGACCGGTGACAGTAACTTCTGTAACCCGGCCACCTGTACGAACAAAAAAATCGAACAGGGCCGTATTCCTACTTCTCCAACTCAACCACCTGCGCCTTCAACCTCTGGTCATCAGCCCGCTTCTGTTTATTACTAATGACCACGGAGCCTGATGACAGACCGTCAGGGCAGGAATCACGATAAGGCGGCTTATGTCGCCTTATCTTTTTCCTGGCCGCCCCATGTTTTATCACCCTCGCTGGCCAGAACCAACCATTAACTTAGCGATCATTAAAGATTCATTCAGCAAAATTATGCATAAAGGATTTTCAATTCTTATCGCGAATCATTTTAAAAACATTCATTTAACAAAATGAAAACAAAAACCGCGTTTAGCGTGACATTCATCACAGCACGATTAGTTAACGTTCATTAAAAAAACATCTTGCACAAACTCTCAACACTCCCTATCATTTACTTATCGAACGTTAACTAATAACTAACGTTGACCCGAAACTGAGGTTCCTGAATAAGGCACCCCGAATAAAAAATTGACGAACAGGAATTAACATCATGAAAACTATCGCAATGACAATCGCAGCACTCACACTTGCTACCGCTTCTTTCTCTACCCTGGCGGCGACTGAGGTTCAGTCTGTACCTGCGGGTGAACAAACTATCGGTACTGTCAGCGCCTCTTCAAACGGTGACCTGAGCACACTGCAGTCAAAACTGAACGCGAAAGCCACTGAAGCCGGTGCAAGCTCATACCGCATCATCGGTGCTTCTGGTGAAAACCATCTGTACGGTACTGCTGAGCTGTATAAATAAGGCCTGAAGATTTCGTTAGCAGATTGTTCCGCACAATAAGTTAACGATTAATAAATAAATGAGTTGCACAGAATATGATCCAGGTCTAACATTTACTTATCAACTGTTAAGAAATAACAGTCGGACCTAATAATCACCTGCTGATAAACAGATAAAAAGGAAGACCATCATGAAAAATATCACTATGACTTTAGCTGCAATTGCGCTTGCTACCGCCTCATTCTCTACCCTGGCAGCGACTGAAGTTCAGTCTGCACCAGAAGGTCAACAAGCAATTGGTGTGGTAAGTGCTTCTTCAAGCAATGATTTATCAAGCCTGCAGAACAAACTGAATGCAAAAGCCAACGAAGCGGGTGCAAGCTCATACCGTATCATCGGCGCTTCAGGTGAAAACCATCTGTACGGTACTGCTGAGCTGTATAAATAAGCACAAGAATAAGCAATTTAAGGGTACAACAGCATTTAGTTAACGATTAATAAGCTAGATGTTGTATCGGACAGAAGACAGCTTTGCACATTAAATGAACGTTGATGACAACGCCTGGCAAAGCTCAAAAATACGAAATGAGGAAAATAACATGAAAAACGTAACAATGACTCTTGCTGCAATCGCACTGGCTACCGCTTCATTCTCGACTCTGGCAGCGACTGAAGTTCAGTCCGCACCGGCAGGTCAGCAGGCAATTGGTGTGGTCAGCGCAACATCAGGTAACAGCCTGAGCAGCCTGCAGGACAAACTGAATGCTAAAGCCAGCGAAGCCGGTGCAAGCTCTTACCGTATCATCGGTGCGTCAGGTGATAACCATCTGTATGGCACAGCTGAACTGTATAAATAAGCTGAAGTAAGCAGTAAAAAAGCAGTAAGCAGAAGAGGCGGCATTTGCCGCCTTTTTCGTGTCTGTGTTTTATGAAAAATTTCTCTGAATGCTCCCTGCCCGCCTGACCTTGTGCTACATTTTTCTCTTCTATTTCCTTAAGGCCCTCTTTCCCAATGTAACGAACTCTCATCACTGACAGTTTTTCTTCTCCCTGTTGCCTGCGGGCAATTCGGGGTTTCTGTTATTTCTGATGAGAATCTCTTTCATGAATTCGTTATTAATTGCGCTCATACGCGCACTGCGCAGCCATCGCTGGCTGCGGCTGCTGGGCTTTGCCTTTATTTTATCATCTCTGGGTAATGGCCTGACACAGGTGGTGGTTTTTGGTCAACTGCTGCGCTGGAACGCCTCCCCTGCTACGCTGACTTTCGCTTATATGCTGGCAACATTGCCCGGCTTTATCGGAAGTCTGTGGGGCGAACGCTTGTGCAGAAAAATGTCGCCGCTGCAGATTTTGATCCTGACCGAAATTCTCGGCATGGTGGCATTGATATTTCCGCTGTACGGCTTGCTGTCACACAATATTTCCGCGTTGCTGGCTGTTCAGTCTGCCGAGGCGTTGCTCAGCGGGATGAGTTATCCGGCGCTCACGTTGTTATTCAAACGCGGGCTGAGTGTTGATGAGTTACCGGCAGCGACGGCAATGGAAACGCTGATCTTCGCGGCGCAGGTCATGCTCGGCACCGGCGCAGGGGTTTTGTTGTTCAATGTTGTTTCGCCACTCAGCATTCTGCTGCTTGATGCCCTGAGTTTTGCCGCATCTGCCATTTTGCTTCTGATCACCCGGAAAATATTTCAGGCCAGATGCGCCGACACAACGCCCGCTGATTCCGCCGTACCCGCGTCACTGCGCTGGAAAAATTACTCACCGCTACAGAAACGAAGCGTCTTGCTGCTACCGGCGCTCGCCGCCGTCGGTTCACCCGCGATGGCATTATTGCCCGCACTGGCGCAACAAATCCGCCCTGAAGAAGCCACAGGTCTGGCGCTCCCTTTGTTGTTCTCCCGTAGCCTGGGACAACTTTGCGGGCCGTTATTGCTCAATGCCGACAAACTCCGCCGTTACAGCGCCAGCAACGGACGGTTATTGCTATGCCTGATGTTGTTTCTGGGCGGATATTTTCTGCTTTCTCCCCTCTCCGCCTGGCTGGTGGCCAGTCTGATGCTGATTTTCGGTGCTCATCTGGCCTCGAATGTGGTGTTTGCATTAGGGACTTTCGGCGTGCTGCAAAATTTTGCGGGCAGGCAGGTCGCCACAGCCAGCGCTCTGGCCTGGCGCGGACAAGTTATGGTGAGCGCTTTTGCCACCGGAGCCGCCGGTTTACTGGCTGATAGCATCGGGGCAACCGGCGCGCTTTATAGTGTGTCACTCGCCAGCCTGACCGGGGTTGTTATCTTACTCTGGCACTACAGAGCGTAATCAGAAAACGACAAAGGCAGGGATTTCTCTCTGCCTTTTAACCCCATGGGAGTGCTTTTCTTCGGCATATCTCGCAAGAATTCTCCTTACTTATCTCGTCAGACGTTGGCTGTCGTATAAAGACGTTGGCGTGAGGCATATTTAGGTATAAAATTTTATACACAAGGAAAGTGATGGTGATTAAAGATATCGACTGGCGTGGAAGTTCGTTGAAGGATTTACGTGATTTCCCCACAGACGCCAGAAAAAGAGCAGGCTATGAACTTGAACAAATTCAGCATGGGCTTCCCCCAACACAATGGAAGTCAGTCAGCGACTGGGGAGCTGGCGTGGTTGAAATCAAACTTGATGTGTTTGCCGGTACTTTTCGGGTTATCTATCTCGCTAAATTCGACGAGGCCATTTACATCCTGCACTGCTTTGCGAAAAAGAAGCAGCAAACCAGCCCGAAAGATATTTCCATTATAAAAAGCCGCTATGCCCAAATTGTCCGGGAGCGCCACAGGAGAGAAAATGAAAAAGGATGTTATTGATGTCGCATCACGACATATCACACCAGCAGGCGGAAATGTTTTCGCCGATTTGGGATTCAGCGCTGTCGAAGCACAGGCTTTACATGCCGATTCACAGCGTAAAATTGCCCATACTCTGGCGCTCAAAGAACAACTGATGACTGAAATTGGCCTCTGGATCGCCCATCAGAATTTGCTTCAGAGCGATGCTGCAAAAATTTTGCAAGTTTCCCGCCCGCGCGTTTCTGACGTAGTGAACAAAAAGACGGATAAATTTACGCTCGATGCCCTGATTCTGATGCTGAGTCTGGCCGGAAAACAGGTAAAGCTGGTGGTTGAATAATCAGCAAAGAAAACGACAAAGGCAGGGATTTCTCCCTGCCTTTTCATCTCAATGCAAAATTTGAATAATCAGTTGGCAGAACTCTTCAGTTGGTTATCCTGCTGATGTTGCTCGAGCGCCAGCTCAATCAGGCGGGTGATCAGCTCACTGTAACTTAACCCGCTGGCTGCCCAGAGTTTCGGATACATACTGATGTTGGTGAAGCCCGGCAATGTATTGATTTCATTGATGACGACATCGCCCTGTTCTGTCAGGAAAACGTCCACACGCGCCATGCCGCGACATTCCAGCACCTGAAATGCCTGCAAGGCAATGGCGCGGATACGGTCGTGGGTCTCACGGGGTAAATCAGCCGGAACCGCAATGGAAGCACCGGATTCGTTGATGTATTTGGTATCGTAGGAATAAAACTCGTCGTGCAGGATCACTTCGCCACACACACTGGCCTGCGGGTGATCGTTACCCAACACAGCGCATTCAATTTCACGACCTTTAATGGCCGATTCCACCAGCACTTTGTGGTCGAAGCTGAAGGCTTCATCCAGCGCACGCTGATAGCCATCCTCATCACTGACTTTACTGACGCCCACCGATGAGCCCTGATTCGCCGGTTTGATAAAAAGCGGCAGACCGAGTTGTTGCGAAACACTGGCAAAGGTATTTTTCTGACGGTTCGCACGCGTCAGGCACACAAACGGGGCAACCGCCAGACCGGCATCGCGCAGCAAACGCTTGGTGACATCTTTATCCATGCTCACGGCGGAACCCAGCACGCCAGACCCTACGAAGGCAATATTTGCCATGCGCAGCAGCCCCTGCAAGGAACCGTCTTCCCCCAGCGTTCCGTGCACTATCGGGAAGATCACATCCACTTGCGACAACGCGCTGGCGCTGTGAGTCTCAATTAACTGATTCTCAGTCTGACCGGGGATCAGTGCAACCTGGTTATTCGAGCGGTTCAGGGCAATCAGCGACGGATTTTCAGCATTGATCAGGTAGTTACTGGCATCATTAATATGCCATTCCCCTTTCTTATCAATGCCCAGCAATGTCACATCAAAGCGTTGTTTATCAATCGCATCCACAATGTTTTTTGCCGACTGCAGTGACACTTCATGCTCTGCCGATTTACCACCGAAAATAATACCAACCCGTAATTTACTCACCTGCTGCTCCTTGTCGCCAGCCTCAGCGGACGGCGAACGTTTCTATAAACAACCACGACTAATCAACAACAAACAGTTTCGCGCCAATTGGTGTGGATGAACGGTGTGCTTCAGCATTGTCCGCCACCTGATAACTCATGCCCGGCGATAAGGTGAAATTCCGTCCGTCCTCAAGACGCGTATGAAGCTCCCCCTCCAGGCAGAACAAAACATGGCCTTTACTGCACCAGTGATCAGCCTCATAGCCAGGTGAATATTCAACGATACGCACACGGATATCGCCAAATTTTTGCGTACGCCACAGCGCCATGCCGGTATCACCCGGATGCTGCGTCGGCGTGACATCACTCCAGTCAGTCGTGCAAAACGGAATCGCATCAAGCTTCATGAGTTTCTCAATGTCGGGAAAAGGAAGGAAAGCCAGCATAAAAGTGAGCGGTAAATTTATCAATCGCTTGCTGAAAACAATTCATTAACAGCCGCTCGCAAAGTTGCGTAAAGCCGATTGTTCTTAGAGACAGGCTGCAGCGCACGTATGGCAGGGCCAGGGGAGAATGCGGGCAGCACACGCCATACCGTTGTGTTGCATGAGATGTCTGTGGGACAGCGGTCACGTTTTTTCGACTATGCTTAATGTTCTGTTGAGAACGCAGAAAGGCGCACGCACCTCAATTCCAACGTGCCGTTGTTTTCGACGACACGCCACAAAACAAGGAGCAACATATGCCATATCAAACGATAAATCCGTTCAACAATAAGCTCATCAAAGAATATCAAACACATAACGATCAGCAGGTTGAAGAGGCACTCTCTGCCGCCCATGCTTTATACAAATCTGACTGGGGTCAGGGCGATATTAAGCAACGCGTTAACGTGCTGCATAAATTGTCAGAACTGATGGCTTCCCGTGTCGATGAACTGGCGGAAGTGGTCAGTGTAGAAATGGGGAAACTCATCGGCCAGAGCCGTGGCGAAGTGCAGATTTGCGCGGATATTGCGAAATTCTATGCCGAAAACGCCGAGGAATTTCTCAAACCTGTGCCGTATAAATCCGATCTCGGCGAAGCCTGGGTCGAGCATCATCCGATTGGGGTGATCATGGCCGTCGAGCCCTGGAATTTCCCGTTCTACCAGTTAATGCGCGTACTGGCACCGAATCTTGCCTCAGGTAACAGCGTGGTCGTCAAACACGCCAGTATCGTTCCCCATTGTGCGGAAACCTTTGAGAAACTGGTTACCGAAGCGGGTGCCCCAAAGGGCGCTTATACCAACCTGTTTATTTCTCAGGATCAGGTCAGTGCCATCATTGATGATGACCGCGTTCAGGGTGTCGCGCTGACCGGTTCGGAGAAAGCCGGTGCGGTCGTGGCTTCACGGGCGGCATCTAAGCTGAAGAAATCGACGCTGGAACTCGGCGGGAATGACGTGTTTGCCGTACTCGATGATGCGGATATCGATAAAGCTGCCAAAGCCGGTGCGCAGGCCCGTGTCTCTAATGCCGGACAGGTGTGTACGGCGGCCAAGCGCTTCATTATTCATGAAAAAGTCGCCGATGAATTCCTTAAAAAATTCACCGAACACTTCAAGGCACTGAAGATCGGCGATCCGCTGGATAAATCCACCACACTGGGACCGTTGTCCTCTGCCGAAGCGGTGAAAACGCTGAGCAAACAAGTGGATGATGCCGTGAAACACGGGGCGAAACTGCACTTTGGCGGTAAAAAGGTGGCAGACAATCCGGGCAACTTCTTTGAGCCAACGATTCTGACGCACATTACCCGCGATAATCCGGCCTATTTCGAAGAGTTCTTTGGCCCGGTCGCACAGGTGTACGTGGTGAAAAATGATGAGGAACTGGTGAAACTTGCCAACGACTCACATTACGGCCTCGGCGGTTCGCTGTTTACCACCGATCTGACCCGCGCCCGTAAGCTGGCGAGCCAGATTGAAACCGGTATGGTATACGTCAATTCACCGACGGATACCGCTGCTGAACTGCCTTTCGGTGGTGTGAAACGCTCGGGCTTCGGCCGCGAACTCTCTGATCTCGGTATCAAAGAATTTGTGAACCAGAAACTGGTGGTGCTGGCCGCGAAGTCCTGATGCTTCTTCTCCCCCTGCGGAGGGGGATTTTTTCCTCTCTCCGCACTTTTCCTTTCTCCCTCATTTACCAAGCCTTGACCCACGACAAAGCGCGCTCAAGCACCGCCTCTCTATAATCAGACCCGTTTGTCTTCCCACTGGTAAATCGCATGGCTTATGAACTCAATCTGGACTGGCCGGAATTTTTAGAAAAATACTGGCAAAAAAAACCTGTTGTTATCAAAAAAGCATTCTCAAATTTTGTTGATCCAATCTCTCCAGACGAATTAGCCGGTCTGGCGATGGAGCCGGAAGTGGACAGCCGTCTGGTGAGCCATAAAGATGGTGAATGGCAGGCAAGTAACGGTCCTTTTGAAGATTTCGACGGGCTGGGTGAAACCGGCTGGTCACTGCTGGCACAGGCCGTAAACCACTGGCATTTGCCTGCGGCAGAACTGGTGAAACCTTTTCGCGTATTGCCGGACTGGCGTTTAGACGACCTGATGATTTCGTATTCCGTGCCCGGCGGCGGTGTCGGCCCGCACATCGATCAGTATGACGTGTTTATCATCCAGGGCATGGGCAGCCGCCGCTGGCGCGTGGGCGATGCTCTGCCGATGCGTCAGTTCTGCCCGCACCCGGCGTTACTGCATGTGGATCCGTTCACGCCAATCATTGATGAAGATCTTGAACCCGGCGACATTCTGTATATTCCGCCGGGCTTCCCGCACGACGGCTTTACCCATGAAACCGCCCTCAACTATTCCGTCGGTTTCCGTGGCCCTAACAGCCGCGATTTCATCAGCAGTTTTGCTGACTACGCGCTGGAAAACGATCTGGGCGGCAGCCATTACAGCGATCCGGATCTCACGCTGCGCGACCACGTCGGTAAAGTAGAAGATTACGAGCTGGAACGTGTGCGCCAGATGATGGTTGAGCTGATCAGCCAGCCGGAAGATTTCAAACAATGGTTTGGCCGTTTCGCCACTACGCCGCGCCATGAACTGGATATCGCGCCAGCCGAACCGCCATACGAATCACATGAAATTGCCGATGCACTGATGGAGGGCGAAAGCCTGGTGCGCCTGAGCGGTCTGCGGGTTCTCAACGTCGGCGAACGTTTCTTTGTTAACAGCGAGCCGCTGGAAACATCGCAACATTCCGCGGCCGATGCGCTGTGCCGCTATACGCTGATCAGTAAAACAGAGCTGGGTGCTGCGTTGCAGGATCCTGAATTTGTCGCTCTGTTAACGGATCTGGTGAATCAGGGTTACTGGTATTTCGACGAGTAAACTCCCGGCGATTCAATAACAGCAAAGGCGGCATCCATCCCGGATGCCGCCTTCTTTTATTCTGTTTCGACCGTTAACATTTACGAGCGATAAAGCTCCACCGGCGGCTTCATTTTCCGTTCTTCCGGTGCGAATAAACTAATCTCTTCGCCCAGGATATATTTGGCGCGCAGCATCGCGGAAATCTTGTCCATAATCATCACGATAGCCACTAAAATCAATGTGATAAACATCACCACATCCCAGTTCCACAGACGCATATTTTCCGCATACACCAGACCGATCCCGCCCGCGCCAACAAAACCAAGAACAGCGGCTGAACGGGTATTGGATTCAATCTGATACAGCGACAACGCAAGGAATGTCGGGAAGGATTGAGTGAAAATCCCGAAGCGGTGCGTTTGTAGCGGGGAAGCCCCCAGCGCCCGCAGGCCGCGGCTCGGCGAACGATCTACCGCCTCATGCCCTTCCGCATAAAGCTTGCCCAGCAAGCCTAAATCCTGCATCACGATCGCCAGCACACCGGCCAGCGGCCCCATGCCGACAGCACGAACGAAAATCAGCCCCCAGATCGCCATATCCAGCCCGCGTAAAACATCCAGAAGACGGCGGATGACCATGGAAACGGGTCTGAGAACCGGCGTCGACATCACATTACGCGCCGCAAGGAATGAAAGAGGCAATGCGAGGAAAGACGCGGTGATGGTTCCGGAAAACACAATCGCCAGCGTGATAGCTATTTGCGAAAAATAATACATAAACGGCCATTCGGAAACGTTATGCCAGACAAACATCCGCAGGAAATAACGTCCTACTTCGCGGGTGCCGCGCACCACTTCGCTCCATGGAATACCGAAATAACTGAAGAAATAGACGTAGTACAGCGTAATCACGACAGCCAGTATCGCGAGGTAGCGCAGATAGCGGCGCTGCGCGGCAAACAGATGCCCGTGCTTCTGCTTCAGGCTGCTGACCACATGAGGTTCGAGCGCATCAGTTAACATCAGAAAGTGCCCTCCACAACGCGTTTGCGCAATTTACCGGAAAGAAAATCCATCGCCGACACCACCAGAATAATCAGCAGTAAGGTCATGCTGACCTGGTCATATCGGTCCAGTTTGATTGAGGTCATCAGCTCCTGCCCGATACCACCGGCCCCGACCAGCCCGAGGATAGTCGACTGGCGGAAGTTAATTTCGAGGCGCATAAAGCTGTAGGATAAGAAGATCGGTTTCACCTGCGGCCACATGGCGAAACGCATGCGCTGCAAACGCCCCGCGCCGCAGGCTCTGAGTCCGCGCACCGGTTTATCCGATGCGGTTTCAATGGATTCGTAGAACAATTTGGTCAGACTGCCGGCAGTGTGTAACGTCAGTGCGATAAAGCCCGGAATGGCACCGACGCCAAACGCCATCACACACATTACCGCCCAGGCCAGTTCCGGCATGGTGCGCAGGAAAGCGACAAAGGTACGGATGCTGAATTTCACCCATTTAGGCGAATCCGTATTGCTGGCGGCGAGAAAAGCCAGCACGACTGCCAGCGCCGTCGACAATATCGTTGAGGACAACGCCAGCTGAATAGTTTCCCAAATCAGCGGCAGCTGAATATTGAGACGATATCCCCAATACGCCAGTGAACCTTCTGTATGACCGTCAGCAAATAACAATGACCAGTGTAATACCGGCACCGTCTGACCAATATAATCAAAGAAGCTCGGCGCGGAGACAATAATCGTTTTTAAATTAAGTTCGGAAACATTGCCTGACCACAGATATAACAACAACATCAGCCCTGACCAGATCAGCGCTTCCCGCTTTTGTTTACCGCGTATCTGCTGGTAATAACGATTGAAGTCTTTGTTCAAAATAATATTTCCGATTTGCGATAATCATTATTCCTCCCCCTGCGAAGGGGGAGGTCAGGAGGGGGTATTAAAAAAAACAATAATGGTAAAAGCTTTCGCTTCCTGAGTTGCCATTAATACCCC
>NZ_JYDF01000127.1:0-6022 GCF_003263525.1 Rahnella sp. NRRL B-41462
CAACGTTATTGGTTCTGTGGGGAGGCGGTAAGTCAACGCATCCACAACGACAAGAACGAAGGAAAGGGTGCTGTCTGACATAACTGCTCCGGACCGGAGGAAAAATAATAAGAGCTGGATGCACAGGCCATCGCAGTGGCTCTGATGCAACCGACAATGCAGTTCGTGCCGCCAAAAAGCCCGGAACAGCAGGATATCCAGGCCTTACACCGGGCAAGGCAGCGTATTGTTAATCACCGCACCGCGACAGTTTGTCAAATAAGAGGGTTGTTACTTGACCGGGGGATCCCCATTGGCAGTGCTGTCTCCAGAGCTCGCCGGGCTATTCCTGTTATCCTTGAAGATGCAGAAAACGGTCTCAGTCCCCGTATGCGTAGAACAATCGCGGAACTCTATGATCTCTTTAACGATCTCGAGCGTCGGATCCATTTTTTTGATAAGGAAATTGAAACAGTATTCAGGCAATCAGCAGCCTGTCAGCGTATCGCCAAAGTTAAAGGCATTGGCCCTAAAACGGCCACGGCCGTTGTTGCTGCCATTGGCAAAGGAACTGAATTTAAGAATGGCCGTCACTTTGCTGCATGGCTTGGTCTGGTTCCACGCCAGCACTCGAGTGGCGACAGGCAGGTGCTGATGAATATGACGAAAAAAGGCGACAAGCATCTGCGGACACTTTTTATTCATGGTGCCCGCGCTGTCGTCAGGGTTGCCACGAATAACAATGATGGTTATATGAATCAGTGGGTTAACCAGTTAAAGGAACGGCGCGGATTTAATAAAACGACCGTGGCGGTCGCTAACAAAAACGCGAGAATAATCTGGTCGATGCTGAGAAATGAAACGGAGTATCAGGCAGTAGGAAGTTAATCTCCTGCCAGCAAAAGTTGCAGCGTACTGAGAAATGGTGACAGGTTGCACCTGCACAATCGGAGCCTGATTTTTACACTGGCCTCAGAGGCCGTCCAGTTGTTGAGGCGATAGTGTGCGGATTACCCATTTGGGCACAGGTTTTCCTGATGCCGGATAGATGTAAGCAACAACCCAAAACCAGATTCAGTACTTGCAAAACGGAGGTAGTCCATAGATGTAAAAGGTGGCGTCGGAAATGGCGTGCTTACGGCAGAGCTCACGGGCAGAAACCCCGGCTTCAGCCTCGCGGAGGATACTGATGATCTGTTCGTCGGAAAAACGCTTCTTCATGGGGATGTCCTCATGTGGCTTATGAAGACATTACTAACATCGTGGTGTATTAATCAACGGGGAGCAGGTCAGCATGTAGCCGGTGTCTGCCGGCACATTTGCGGTTCAAGGGCAGACCATGTCGATTGTAGCCAGTTTCTTATATCGCCAGAACAAAATCACCGAACGAAGTACTGATTCTCGAACATCGCTAAAAAAATGAAACGACATTCTTTTATCCGGTATAATACATATAACAAAAAACAACTTAAAATGGTGCTATATGTATAATTATGAATGGATTTTCTTTGATAAAAATGGCGAGAAACTTCCAGTAGTGAAAACATCTGAGAATCGCATTTATGCTGCGGGCGATGTAAAAACTCACAATGGGAAAAGCTATGAAATTGTTCACAGGATCATCGATCGCGTGAACAAAGATAGTGACCTCCAAATAGCCGTCGAAGTTTAGCATTTACCATTACGCCCGTGTGACGAATCTCGATGTTCATCCCTGCCAGCAACTATAGAAACCGCAGGGCAACAAGCATTCTATTTCTCCAAAATCGGCATCAAGGCAGAAGTCAACATACTCTCCACTCTCTCGTTGTCAAAATTATAAGCAGACAATTTCACTGAAAATCCAGTATTTATTTTCAAAAAAAACGACAAAAATAAAATTTAAAGTAGCTATCAACAATAAGTGGTATTGGCTGGAAAAGCACTTTTTTTATAAAAAAAAGACCATATAATTATGGCCGTTACATCCATGTAATCCATTATCAATAAATAGAATTGCCACCTTTATTTAGGCCGACGCTCGGCCTTTTTTTTATGCTCTTACCGCTCGAATCTAGGACAATTTTATCCCCCATGCACCCCAGCCTTTTCCACCAGTTCGAGTAAAAATGATTTTATGCCCATCCGGGCGGTTTTTGGATACACGTAAGTCACTCGCATTGAACATAACACCTGATGAACGGGGGAG
The DNA here is from genome assembly GCF_003263525.1 of Rahnella sp. NRRL B-41462. NCBI lineage: Bacteria > Pseudomonadati > Pseudomonadota > Gammaproteobacteria > Enterobacterales > Yersiniaceae > Rahnella > Rahnella sp. NRRL B-41462. The sequence goes on from NZ_JYDF01000127.1 coordinate 2,168, forward strand.
CATGTCAAATATATGCTATACAGAAGTCTGTCGCTCAGTAGAACGAAATTTGTAACAATATGCTGTAACGGATCACGAGATCACGGAACGGCTAGAATCATTAGCACGACGAAGCACAGATGAGATCATTTAGGTTCCACTAATAAGAGTAACAGGCCCGACTTAGCTGCTTAGGCAGAGTGCATTTACCATGTTTGCCATTACAAGACATTTTAGGGAAATTGAATGAACAGCCCTTATTGGTTGACGAAAACACGGGTCATTATTTTATTTACTTTCATGCTATTAACCGCTTTTATGCTCATTAGCTGGAGCAGTTACGAAGTCGCACGACAATCCCTAAATAATGAAATTGAGGAAAATATCCTGCCTCTAACCAGTGATAATGTCTATTCAGAAATTCAGCAAGATCTTTTGAAACCCATTCTTATTGCATCTTTGATGGCTCACGATACTTTTGTTCGTGATTGGGTTTTAAATCATGAACAGGATCCTGATGCAATGATTCGTTACCTCAACGAAATAGACCATCGTTTCGATACCGTTTTTTCCTATTTCGTTTCTGATAAAACCTATCGTTACTATGACCCCAAACGCATCCTCGAAACAGTCTCTAAAGAGACCCTACGGGACCGTTGGTACTTCCTGGCTAAAGTGCTGCCCGTGGACAAACCCTATTCGATTGATGTCCGTCCAGATCCAGAGGATCATACCCATCTTGACGTATTCGTTAACCATAAGGTCAATGACTATAAAGGTGACTTTATCGGCGTTACTGGTATTGGTATTTCAGTGGAAAAGATTAAGGTGCTGATTGAAAAATATGAGCAGCGCTATAGCCGGACTATCTACTTTGTAGATAAAAGCGGACAAGTAGTCCTGCATGGTCAATCCTTCCAACGCGCAGCGAATATCAGGCAGCAACCAGGATTAGGTCCACTGACTACCGCTATTCTTACTGTTCCCGGCGGAAGCTACCGGTATCAGGTCCAGGGGCAGCAAGTGCTACTCAATACTCGTTTATTACCCGAGTTCGATTGGTATTTGATGGTTGAACAAAGCAATCATCCTCTGGAAAAGGTGCTTTTCATCACGCTACTGAAGAACCTGAGCATCGGCATTGTGGTCAGTGTGCTGTTTTTATTACTGCTATGGCTGACCATCGGCGGATATCAGCGCCGGCTGGAGCAAATGGCCACCAAAGATAAGCTCACCGGTGTCATGAACCGCCAGGCATTTGAACATCATTTCCTGCGTATGCGTTCAAATATGTTGCAACAGGGCAAGCTGGCGAGCTTGACGATAATCGACATCGATTATTTTAAACCCATCAACGATCTTCACGGTCATAGCATTGGCGATCTGGCCATTGTGCACATCGCCAGGCTGATACAAACATCTCTGCGGTACACCGACGGCATGTGTCGCTGGGGGGGGGATGAATTTCTGGTGTTGATGCCGGAATGCAACGGCGAACAAGCTGTGGCGCGTATGCGAACCCTGTCCGAGCACATTGCACAATCACCGTTAATCTCAGGAAGCAAAACCATACCGATCACCATAAGCTGTGGAATTGCAGAGACCCAAGGCAATGAGGAACTGAGATCCTTGGTGGAGCGCGCAGATATTGCTTTATATCAAGCCAAGCGGCAGGGGCGGAATTGTGTCGTAAAAATGGATGAATAATCCGGCAGGCAGCGGAGTGATGGGCTGCCGCGATAATCCTTTACTAAACCGACGATTACCGTACACCACTCTGCCTGTATGTCCGAAAGTTAGTACAACTACAAACGGACAGCCTGATAGTTCCGTACATCCCTTACGGTCAGGGGTTTCCGCTCAATGGGACGAAATCATCCGTTAAGCTTAAACCGCTTAACGAATGGAAGGGACTTCCCCTGGATAAGCGCCTGATTAACTTTCGTGCAATTATGGGATAAACATTGACCCAGAGGGATTCATTATGACCATCACCATTGTCGGTATCGATCTTGCTAAAAATGTGCTTGCTGTTCATTGCGTTGACCAGAATGGTAAAGCAGTTCTGGTTAAACCCAAGGTGTCGCGTGCAGCACTTTCTGAACTCATTGCTGGTTTACCTCTCTGTGTCATTGGAATGGAAGCCTGCTCGGGTGCCCACTATTGGGCAAGATTATTCAGGAAGTATGGCCATGATGTCCGGTTGATGGCACCGAAATTTGTCTCACCCTATCGCATGGCGGGTAAGACCGGGAAAAATGATGCAACTGATGCAATAGTCATTTGTGAGGCTGTGCAGCGGCCGCATATGCGATTTGTACCCGTCAAAGACGAAAGCCAGCAGGCAATGCAATGCTTACATAGGACAAGACAGGGATTTATTCAGGAAAGAACAGCGACGTATAACCGTCTTCGTGGACTGGTATCTGAATTCGGGGTTATTGCCCCACAAAGCACTGATGCTCTGCGTCATGCTGTTTCTGACAAGAAAGAAACTCTGACAGTACAGGTCAGGCTGTGCATTGATGGTCTATTAGCGTATGTAACTAATATTGAAGAGAAAATCGCCGAATATGACAGGGTGTTATCTCGTGTTGCCAAAACAGATCATCGCAGCCAGCAGTTAATGGAACTGAAAGGTATTGGGCCCACAACAGCGAGTGCGCTGGTCGCCAGTATTGGCAATGCCCATGATTTTAAGAACGGACGCCAACTGGCAGCCTGGTTGGGGCTAACGCCATCACAATACAGTAGTGGCGGAAAATCAAAGCTTGGCAGGATAACAAAAGCGGGTGATGCCTACCTGCGAACCCTGCTGGTCCAGGGAGCCCGTTCTGTAATGGTAGGGGCAGAGAATAGAACGGACTCGTTTAGCCGTTGGGTCTGCTCGTTGATTGGTAGGCGGGGATACTGGCGTGCTGTCGTTGCAATCGCCGCCAAGAATGCGAGGTTGTGCTGGGCATCATTACATTACGGCGATGACTTCAGACTGTATTCAACAACGTGAAAAATTAAACTGAGTAGTAACTGAACTGTAACTCTTTGATGATAAAGGGTTATAATCCCGAGAGAAGTATCTGCATATCCTACTGGATATCACTATCCGATTAACGAGGGAGGATCTCACGAGCGTCTTTCATCAGGGCCCGAATCAATAGCGATTCAGCGTGACCGATTATAGTAGCGCAGTCTCATCCCTTGCCTTTCATTGATGAACAGACAGAAATTAAAAACCGGCGTTGACTGTTCGGGGAAGCCCTTATAGTAGGATAATTAATGAGATGGTCACTCCCTCCTTCCCGGTACTATGCTGAGGATAGGCTTTCATTCGGAGAACTATCATGGAAAACATTGCGCTCATTGGTATCGATCTGGGTAAAAACTCTTTCCATATTCATTGCCAAGATCGTCGCGGCAAGGCTGTTTACCGTAAAAAATTTACACGGCCAAAGTTAATCGAATTTTTGGCGACATGCCCCGCTACAACCATCGCAATGGAAGCCTGTGGTGGCTCTCACTTTATGGCACGCAAGTTGGAAGAGTTGGGGCATTTTCCTAAGCTGATATCACCACAATTTGTCCGTCCATTCGTTAAAAGTAACAAAAACGACTTTGTCGACGCCGAAGCTATTTGTGAAGCTGCATCGCGTCCGTCTATGCGTTTTGTACAGCCCAGAACTGAATCTCAGCAGGCAATGCGTGCGCTGCATCGTGTCCGTGAATCCTTGGTTCAGGATAAGGTAAAAACAACCAATCAGATGCATGCTTTTCTGCTGGAATTTGGCATCAGCGTTCCACGAGGAGCTGCCGTTATTAGCCGACTGAGTACCCTTCTTGAGGACAATAGTTTGCCTCTATACCTCAGCCAGTTATTGC
>NZ_JYDF01000128.1:0-10155 GCF_003263525.1 Rahnella sp. NRRL B-41462
CGAAGCGCGCAGTGAAAAAGCGCGGGAGTCCAGAGGGCGCGCGCTTACGCGTCCTCTGGGCCAGTGTGGGCGGCGAGCCCACGACCTTGAAGTTGAAGTTGATTTTAAAGCGCCCCCCCGTTGCCCCCTGCCACTACCGGATCTCATTCACATACATAAAGTGATCGGTGCTGAACCTGTGGTGCGCCATGATCACCGGCACGGCGCTTTGATCAAACGACACTTCGTCGATCACCATCACCGCGTGCGGGGCCTCGAGTTCCAGCCATTTCAGGTCGTCGGCATCGGCCATTTCGGCGATTAACTGCTCGCGCACGGCCGCCACGCGGACCCCGTATTTTTCCAGCAGAAAACGGTAAAGCAGCGGCGGTAAATCATCCGCTGCGGGGAAGTCCGGCAGGCGTTCGGCCGGTAATACCAGCCGTTCATGCATGGCGGGAATGCCTTTAACCCGGCGTAAACGGCGGATGCGGATAACCGGTGCGCCGTCGTCAATTTGCAGCTTTTCGGCTTCACGGGCGCTGGCCTGGCCGGTCTGATGATCGAGCAAAATCGTCTCAGAATTCAGTAACGCACCGTCGCGGCCATGCAGGCGGAAATACTGAAAGAAATAACTGAGATTGTGCAGCGGTGCCCAGCCAGTGACCACGGTGCCGGTCTTGCGACGCCGCATCAGCATGCCTTCCGTCGTCAGCGCCGAAAGCGCTTTGCGTACCGTTCCCACCGAAACCCCGAAGTCTGCCGCCAGCGCATTTTCGCTCGGCAAAACCGTACCCGGCGGCAGCTCGCCAATCAGAATGGATTCGCTGATGTGACGTTTCACCACTTCATATAACGGCGCGGATTCCCTTTCGCTTAACCGGCCAAAAGGGGAAGCGTCCTGCTCTGCTTTATTTTGTTGTGTCATACCTGATTACCTATTGACCTGAACGGGCATCTGCTTTATCTATAAACTATATAGAAATAGAATAAAGCGAGTATAGCATGTCGTGCGAAGGAAGTTTGCAAATTGCGCTGGACTCCATCCGGCAGGACGAAACCGCCATTTTACAGGATCTCAGCCAGATGCTGGCAGTAGATACCTGCTTCCCGCCGGGCACCGGTTATCCGGCATTTGCCAGCCTGATGGAATCTCTGCTGGAGCCGATGGGGTTTGTCTGCGAGCGCGTCAGCGTGCCGGAAAACTTGTGGCAAACGCCGGACGGCAGTGCGCAGGGCGAACGGGTGAATGTGATTGCTACCTTGCCGGGCAGCGCCGCCGAAGCCTGTAATCTCTATTTTCACGTCGATACTGTTCCGGCGGGCGATGGCTGGAATTACCCGCCACTGACGCTGACGCAGGCTGATGGCAAACTGATCGGTCGCGGCGCGGCAGACATGAAAGGCACGGTTGTGGCGGCGCTCGCGGCAATTCGCGCCGCGCAACGTCACGGGCTGGCGCTGAAATTCAACCCGGTTCTGCTGTTGTGTACCGATGAAGAAGGTGGTCTGTACCCCGGTGTGCGCTATCTGGCGGAGCAAAAATTATTCTCCGGCCACATGCTCAGCTTTAACGGCGGGGCGGTACCGCGTATCTGGGGCGGCTGTTTCGGCAGCATCGACCTCAAAATTTGTATCACCGGCCGGTCGGCGCACTCCGGCGATCCGGTCGGGGGCATCAATGCCATTGAAGAAAGCCTGCCGCTGATGAATGCGCTGCACACGCTCAAACGTGACGTTGAACAGCGCGCTTCCGCCATGCCTGCACCCCCTCATTTCGAAGGACGTCCGCTCACATCACGTCTCACGCTGGCTGCCGCGCAAGGGGGTGGCAAAGGTTCAACCCTGCCCGCACGCTTTGAACTGCTGGTTAACCGCCGCTATTCGCCGGAAGAATTGTTCGAAACCGTCTTTAAAGAACTCACGGATTGTATCGGGCAGGCGATGAAAGATTCTGCGGCGCTGGCGGTGGAATATCACCTGATCGGCCATCTGGCTCCGGTCAGCGATCCGACCGGCCCGCACTGGCCGCGCTGGCTTGCGGCGCTCAGTCAGGGTTTTGGCTTCCACGCAAACGATTTCGCTGTCTGGGGTTCTTCCACCAGTTCCGACATGGGCTGGGTTCAGCAGGCAGGCATTCAGGAAATTTTACTCGGCGGGCTCGCCCGGCCGGAAAACCGTATCCATGCATCGGACGAATACACAACGATGCAGGACGTCGTCGCGTTATCGCAGTCAATTCTTGCTTATTTAGCTTCTGATTTTACTCCGACAGAAAATTCGCCAACCCAGGGCTTTTCGAATTCAGCAGAGAGGGTTTAATAATGTGTGCAATGAAAGGCGTTAACCGCCGTCAGTTTATCGCAGGATCCACCATTCTCACCGGCGCGGCGATGTTACCGTGGTCGGGCAATGTCGCCGCTGCCGTTTCCAGCGCCACGGACGCCAGCGGTTCACCGCGCAAGGGCGGGGTGCTGCGCATCAGCGTAGATCAGGCCGCCGGTATGCTTAATCCGCAGCAGGCGCGCGTCAATCCGGAATATCTGCTGGCTGAGTTGCTGTACAGCGGGCTGACCCGTCTGACGCAGGACATGAAAGCTGAAGCGGATCTGGCCGAATCCTGGAAAGCCAGCGACGACCTGACGCAGTGGACCTTTACCCTGCGTAAAAACCTCAGCTTTCACGACGGTTCTGCCTGTACCTCCGCCGATGTGGTGGCCAGCCTGAATGCCATTCTCGACCCGAAAAATGCTTCACCGGGGCAACACAATATTGGCCCGATCAAAACCGTCACCGCGCCGGATGCCGATACGGTAGTGATTGGCACCGACGGTCCGTACGCCGATCTGCCGGTGATGCTGGCGTATCCCGATGCCAAAATTATTCCCGCAGCGATTGCGGGCGGCCAGCCAGAACGCCTGAGCAAAGAGGCCATCGGTACCGGACCGTTTAAACTGGTGTCGTTTGAGCCTGAACGCCTGATTGTTGTTGAGCGCAATCCGCATTATTACGATCCGTCCCGTCCGCATCTGGACCGCGTTGAAGTGGTGGTCTATCCGGATGCCATTGCAGAAGGCTCGGCGCTGATTGCCGGTGACACCGATCTGATGCTTTCCGCCGCCTCTACTGAATTTGCCCGCCTGTCAAAATCCTCCGGCATCGTGCCGCTGCGCGTGTCGTCCGGTCAGTTCCTCAACGTGAATATGGGGTGTGACACCAAACCGTTTAACGATGTGCGCGTCCGTCAGGCGCTGGCGCTGTGTGTGGATCGCAAAGCTACTGTGGATTTTGTTGCCGAAGGCTACGGCACGGCAGGTAATGATACGCCGCTCAACACGGCCTATCCGTATTACCTGAACGAACCCCTCAAAGAACCGGATTACGCCAAAGCCAAAGCGTTGCTGAAAGATGCCGGTTATCCCGACGGATTAGATCTGACGCTGATCGCTTCCGACAAACCGTCCACCCGCACCCAGCTTGGAATTGCGTTGCGCGAAATGGCCAAACCGGGTGGTTTTCGCATTAATGTGCAGACGATGGCACACAGCACTTATCTCGATCAGGTGTGGAAAAAAGGCAATTTTTACGTCGGCTTCTACAACATGCAGCCCACGCCGGATGCCGTTTTCTCCCTGCTTTACACCTCGACGGCCTCCTGGAACGAAACCCGCTGGAATAACACTGAATTTGATACCGCAGTGAAAGCCGCGCGTGAAACAGCGGATCCGGCAAAACGCACCGAACTGTACGGCAAGGCGCAAAAACTGATGCACGATCAAGTGCCGTCACTCATTCCGGCGTTCTTCGATTTGCTGGCGGCAGGGCGCGATTACGTTGCCGGTTATCAGCTGCATCCGCGTGGTGCGGTGTTCCGTCTTGATCATGTGTGGCTGACGGCGAAAGCCCCAACCCGAAAATAACAGGGGGCATTGACAGTGACGGCGAGTTATTTGTTCAAACGTTTCATGCTGGTGATTTACACCCTGCTGGTGGTGTCGCTGCTGGTTTTTGGCATTACGCAATTGTTACCGGCGGATGCCGCCGTCACCCTGCTGGGGCAGAACGCCACGCCGCAAGCGCTGGCCGCCGTGCGTGCGCGTCTCGGGCTAAATGATCCGGCCTGGCTGCAATACTGGCACTGGCTGCGCGGCGTGCTGCACGGTGATTTCGGTGTGTCGATGCGTAACGGTTTGCCGGTGGCACCCACCATTATGGCGGCACTGGGGCGCTCCCTGCTGCTGGCCGTGTGCGCGCTGTTGCTGATGCTGGTTGTCGCGATTCCACTCGGGATCTGGGCGGCGGTCCGGCGCGGGAAACTGGCCGATATGCTGGTCAGCGTGTTGTCGTATGTCGGCATTTCATTTCCGGAATTTGTGACCGCCACACTGTTATTGCTGCTGTTTGCCGATGTCTGGCAAATCCTGCCCGCCACCGGGTATGTACCGCTGACGGAGGATTTCCGGGGAGGCATCAGCCATCTGATCCTGCCGTCGGTGACGGTGGCAATGATACTGGTGGCGCACGTTTCACGCATGGTGCGCTCGGAGATGGTCGATGTGTTGCAGACCGATTATATCCGCGCGGCACATCTCAAAGGGTTGTCGCGCCGCAGGATTTTGTGGCGGCACGCGTTACGTAACGGCCTGCTGCCGACCATCACCATTGTGGCGCTTGATGTCGGTTATCTGCTCGGCGGTATCGTGGTGGTGGAAGAGATTTTCGCCATTCCGGGGATTGGCCGTGAACTGATCGTCGCTGTTCAGGCGCGGGATTTACCGACCATTCAGGCCGGGGTGCTGATCCTTGCCGCGACCTATTCCATCGTCAATTTCCTGGCCGATCTGGCCTATGTTTTCCTCGATAAACGGATCAGTTATGCGTGATGTGATGAAGCATTTAATCCGTTCGCCGCAGGGCGCTGTCGGGTTATTTATCTTAGTGGTGGCTGCGCTGATGGTGTGCGGCGGGGCGCATATCGCGCCTTATGATCCGGAATCGATTTCGATTCTGGCGCGGTACAAAGCCCCCTCGGCAGAACACTGGTTCGGTACCGATCAGCTCGGACGCGATATTTTCAGCCGCGTGATGGTCGGTGCGCGCGCCACGATAGTGCTGTCACTGCTGGCGACATTAATGTCGATGGTCACTGGCGCGGTGATTGGCACCGCCAGCGCCTATCTGGGCGGCAAAACTGACGAAGCGATTATGCGCACTATGGATGCGGTAATGTCGATCCCGAGCCTGTTGTTCGCATTGCTGATTGTCAGCACCCTCGGTCAGAGCAGCTTCAATGCTGTACTGGCGATCACTATCGCATTTGTGCCCGGCATGGTGCGCATCGCCCGCAGCGTCTCGCTGGCAGCGCGTCAGCAGGATTACGTCAGCGCGGCGATTGCCCGTGGTGAAGCCACGCACTACATCATTTTGCGTGAAATGCTGCCCAATATTGTCGCGCCAATCATCGTGGAAGCCACTATCCGCGTGGCTTTCGCCATCATGTTATTTGCCACACTGAGTTTCCTCGGCCTCGGCGCACAACCGCCTGAGCCGGAATGGGGACTGATGGTGTCGGAAGCCCGTGCATATTTCTTTAACGCGCCATGGATGATGCTGATCCCGGGGGTGGCGATCGCGCTGGTGGCGATTGGTTTTAACCTGCTGGGCGATGGCCTGCGCGATGCGCTTAACCCGAGGAGCCACTGATGAGCGACGCCGTATTAGCCATAGAAAATTACAGCCTCGACTACCTGCTGCCTCAGTCAGAGCCGTTGCAGGTTTTGCAGGACATTTCACTCAGTGTGCAGCGCGGTGAAGTGGTCGGGCTGGTCGGGGAATCCGGTTCGGGTAAAACCACGCTGGGCTGGTCGGTTATGCGCTACATGGCTGCCAATGCGCGTGAACGCAGCGGGCGCATTCTGCTGGCGGGTGAGGATTTATGCCAGATGTCTGCGCCACAACTTGAAAACCTGCGCGGCGGCAAGCTGGGCATGATTTTTCAGGATCCGGGAGCTTCGCTGAATCCGACACTGACCCTCGGCGAACAGATCACCGAAGTGCTGATCCGCCATCGCGGGCTGGATGCCAGACAGGCGCTGGAGCTGGGCATTCAGTTGCTCAGCCACGTCGAGCTGAAAAATCCGGCGGCAATGATGAAGCGTTATCCGCATCAGGTGTCCGGCGGCGAAAAACAACGTGTACTGATCGCCACGGCCTTTGCCTGCGAGCCGCAATGTCTGATTTTCGATGAACCGACCACGGCACTTGATGTCATCAGTTCGGCACAAATTCTGGCATTGTTTGCCCGTCTGCGTGAGGAAACCGGCGTTGCCTCGCTGTACATCTCGCACGATCTGGCGCTGGTGTCAGCGGTGGCAGACCGCGTCTGTGTGCTGGAAAAAGGTCACATTGTTGAACAGGCCACCGCGCGCACGCTGTTCCTTTCGCCACAACATGCTTACACACAAAAGCTGGTAGCCGCAGTGCCGGATCCCGCGCATCGTCTGACAGATGCCACTCCGGTGTCAGCGCAGCCGCTGCTTAGCCTGCAAAACATCAATATTGATTATGGTCGTCACGGTTTGCTGGATCGACTTCTGCGCCGTGAAAACGGTAAAACCCGTGCTGCGTCGGATGTCAGCCTGACAGTGCATCGCGGGGAAATCGTCGGCGTGGTGGGGGAGTCCGGCTCCGGTAAGTCGTCGCTGGCAAAAGCACTGACCGGTCTGGTGCCGTTCAGCGGCAAAGTGGATTTTAACGGTTACAACCTGTCTGGCCGCGCCGAAATGGATAAAGACTATCGCCGCCGTGTGCAGATGATTTTCCAGCATCCTGACGCCTCACTCAATCCGCGTCAGCGTATCGGTGAGATCATCGCCCGTCCGTTGCGGCTGTACGGTTTGCCAGAGGGTGAAAACGAAGCGCAGGCGGTAGCGCGCTTGCTGGAGGATGTCCGGTTGCCTGCCAGTTTCGCCCGGCGTTTTCCGCATGAACTTTCCGGTGGACAGAAGCAGCGCGTGGCGATTGCCCGTGCGTTTGCGCATCCGCCTGAACTGGTGATTTGCGATGAAATCACTGCCGCACTCGATGTCTCGGTGCAGGCGACGGTGATTGAGTTATTGCTGGAACTGCGCCGTCGCTACGGCACCGCTTATCTGTTTATTACCCACGATCTGAACCTGATCCGCCAGATTGCACACCGCGTGGCGGTGATGTATCGCGGGGATTTGCTGGAAGTGCTGCCGGGCGAGGCTATGGCGCAACATGCCAGTCACGATTATACGAAGGCATTGCTGGCAGCGGTGCATACGCCTGAAAAGGCCATCACAGAACATCTTTGATACTGAAAGGGTTACACATGAATTCTCAACAATTACTGGCCGCAGTTGATGATGACTATTGCCTGAATTTTCTGGCGCGGATGGTGCAGCACAAAAGTTACAGCCAGACAGACGGCGAGCGCAAACTGGCAGAATATATGGCCAGCCAGATGCAGATGCTCGGGCTGGAAACGCAACTGCAACCGGTGCCGGGCGAGCGTCTGAACGCTATCGGCACGCTTCGCGGAGAGGGCGGCGGCCACAGTTTGCTGTTCAACGGCCACCTCGATACCAACCCGGTGACCGAAGGCTGGACGGTCGACCCGTGGGAAGGAAAAATCGATGATGAATTCATTTACGGCATCGGTGTTTCCAACATGAAAGCAGGTGACGCGGCCTATTTCTGTGCGCTGAAAACGCTGATCGACAACGGTGTGAAACTTAAAGGCGACGTTATCCTGACGTATGTGGTCGGTGAATTGCAGGGCGGAATCGGCACCATTGCGGCCATCGAACAGGGCATCAAAGCCGATTATTTTATCAACTCAGAACCGACCGATGTGCAGGCGATGACCATGCATGCCGGGTCGCTGATGTTCACCATCGAACTGACCGGCGATACGCGCCATCTTTCGAAGCGCGAAGAAGCGGTCGATGCGATTCAGGCGGCCATCAGGTTAATCCCGCAAATCAATAACATCACTTTTACCGGCGCGGAAACGGACGATCACCGCAAAATTAACCGCGGCCATATCGGCACCATCCACGGCGCGCTGGGACGTGATTTAGAGGAATGGCGTCCGCCACAGGTCGCTGACTTCGTGCGCCTCAGCGGATCTGCGCGTTTTGCGCCGGGGCAAACGGTTGATACCGTGCTGGCCGATTTACAGGCGCTGCTCGATGACCTGTGCAGCGAATTTCCCGGCTTGCAGGCAGAACTGTTTGATGACGGTAAACGCCATCGCCCGACCATGCTGCCGTTCGAAGTATCGCCGGAATCGCCCATCGTTAAAGCGGTGAACCGTGCCTATCAGACGGTACGCGGTGAACAACAGCCCACCGGCGTTATTACGCCACCGGCTTTTTATGGCACTGATGCCGCGCATTTCTACCAGATGCTGGGCATGGAAGGCGTGGTCTGCGGGCCGGGTGGCAAGTTCAACACCATGCCGGACGAGCGTGTTCACATTAAAGATTTCCTCGATACCGTGCGGGTTTACCTGCTGGCAATCCTCGAAATCTGTCAGCCGGTTGAAGCCTGATTGAAGAGGGGCAACAGATGTCGATGGCTGTGAATCTGGCGGCATTGAGCCGCCTGCGTGACGCCATGCGCATGGCGGATGCCGACGTTATGCTGGTCGACAGTGGTGAACTGCTGGCGTGGCTGACCGGTTTTACCGTATCGGAAACGATGTACCGCGCCTGTCTGGTGCCGCTGAGCGGCGAGCCGTGGATGGTGCTGCGCAAGCTTGATGAAGCGCCGTGTCGTCAGTTGAGCTGGCTGCGTGACGTTGTCACTTATGATGACGCTGAGAACCCCTGGAAGTGTGTGGCGCAAAGCCTGATTTCACGCGGTTATCGCGACTGCCGTCTTGGCGCAGACACCCGTTCTTACGGCATGACGGCAGATACCTGGCAGCAGCTTTCCGAACATTTACCCGAAGCCGTCTGGCGGCCTTTGCCGGGTGTCAGCGACAGTCTGCGGCAGGTGAAATTTCCTTATGAGCTGGACCTCCTTCAGCAGGCGGCGCATATCGCGGATACCGCGTTTCTGACGCTGAAAGAGCAGGTGAACGCGGGCTGGCGTGTGCGGGACGTTGCCGCGCTGGCGGCACAGATTTTTCTTTCTGAAGGTGCTGATACCGGTGAAACCGGTCCGGTTGTCCGTTCCGCCGGAGACAGCGGTTTTCTGCATGCGCAGACGCATGAGGATATTATCCAGAACGGCGACATTCTGCATGTGGAACTGATCCCCAAGGTAAAACACTACAGCGCCCGCCTGATGCGCCCGTTTATCCCCGGCGGAATCAGTCCGGAGCAACACCACATCGCCCGCCAGCTTATCGCCCTGCAGGATGCGCAGATCGCCGCCATGAAACCGGGCGCGAAAGCCCGTGACGTCGATGCGATTTTACGCAACGCCGTGCTCGCCGCCGGGTTACGCGCTGATTACGGTAACGTCACCGGTTACGCGCTCGGGCTTTACACCCGTACGCCACGCCCGAGTGATTTTTCGCATTGCTTTACGCCAGCAGCAGACTGGAGGCTGGAGGAAAACATGGTGTTCCATATGTACACTTCGGCAGCCGGACTGGCGTTCAGCGAGACAGTCGTGGTGAGGCCGGAAGGCGGAATGAGGATGAGTCGTTTACCGAGGGAGGTGATTTTGATTTAAAAAGGGAGGGGGGGCGACCTAATTGCAAATTCAAATTCAAAACCTTGGGTTGCCACCCAAACTGGCCCAGAGGACGCGTAAGCGCGCGCCCTCTGGACTCCCGCGCTTTTTCACTACGCGCTGTCGCTAGACACTATGTTTCAGTTACCACGGAGACAGGCTGGAAATCTTGCCGCTGCGCGGTGCCTTCTCTCGGTCCTGGAGCCTTTGGTCTCCAGGCCGCTCCGTTCAGCAAGATTTCTGAATCGCCCGCACGATCTTAAATTCAAAGGCAGACAGTTTTTAGATTTCAACATCAGTCAGGTTGTGAATTAAGAGCCTGAGGCCGGTTCCAAAATACCGCCGGACGAGAGGTGGAAAACCGCGCATCTTTTTGCGCGGGTTGTAACCCGATGGGAGGGAACCGCGCAGCGGCGGGATTTTGCGGCTATCACTGCGGCTGATGAAACATAGTCAGCGAGCGGA
>NZ_JYDF01000129.1:0-5150 GCF_003263525.1 Rahnella sp. NRRL B-41462
TTCGCAGGGGAGGGAGCTTTATGGCTATCACTGCGGCAGCTGAAACATAGTCAGCGAGCAGAGCGCGCAGTTAAAAAAGCGCCGGAGTCCAGAGGGCGCGCGCTTACGCGTCCTCTGGGCCAGTTTGGGCGGCGAGCCCAAGGTGTTGACCTTAAAGCCGCATCAGCAGCGCCCTCCTGCTTACCTCTCCCTCAGGGATTCTTTCACCTTATTCAACGGTTTAATCAGATAATCCAGCACGCTTTTCTGACCGGTTTTGATATCCACATTCGCCACCATCCCCGGCACGATCGGGAACTGGCGCCCGGCTTTGTTGGTCAGGAAAGCTTTGTCGGTGCGGACATACACACGGTAATAGTACTGGTCGCGCTTCACTTCATCCTGCAACGTATCCGGTGAGACACCTTCAACTTTACCGTCCAGATCGCCATAGATTGATGAATCGTACGCCGAGATTTTTACCGTGGCAGGCAGTCCGGGGCGGATATAGGCGATGTCGCGCGGGTTAATGCGGGTTTCGATCAGCAGCTGATCTTCAATCGGCACGATTTCCATCAGCTTGCCACCCGGTTGCAGAACACCGCCGACAGTGGAAACCTGAATGTCTTTAACAATGCCGTGAACCGGCGAATACAGCTCAGAGCGCGTCACCTGATCTTCTTTACCGGCCAACACCTGCAATTCAGCGTCCAGATCGGCGTTATTTTTCACCTGCTCTTCACGCGCACGTACCGCGTACTGGTTAGTGGCATCGTCGATTTTTCCGCGCAGTTCGCTGGCCTGACGTTTGAGGCGAATGACTTCGACCTGTCCCGCCGCGCCTTTGGCCACCAGGGGTTGCGTCATGTTGATTTCATCGTTCACCAGTCTGAGCGACTGTTGCAGGTTAGTCACCGTTTCATCACGGTTCTGCTTACGTGATAAATATAACTGGCGTTCACGCGCCACCAGTTCCGGCGATTTCATGGTTTCGGGGCTGAATTTCAGCGGTGCGCCGGTCAGTTCGGCGCTCAGACGTTCAGAAGAAGCACGTAATGTCCGCACACGGGAGGCGGCCTCGCCGTAGTTTGACTGAGAACGTGTCGGGTCAAGCTGCGCCAGAAGCTGTCCGCGATTTACCACCGAGCCTTCCTGCACCATCAGTTTTAAAATTACGCCACCATCGAGCGAATCAATTTGCTGTGCTTTGCTCGATGGCGTCACTTTGCCGGTACCGACCGTTACTTCGTCCAGCACAGCAAAACGTGCCCAGACAAAAAACACCAGCAAACTGGCCAGCGTGCCCCAGATAATCCACGAGACTTTGCGGCTTTCGGCTTCCAGTTCATCATGCAATGTCAGATGTGCCATGCGGTGTCCTTAGCAGCTCAGGCTGCGCCTTGTTTTTTATCGTCCATGACCGCCGCTGCCGGAGCGGGCGTGGTGCTGGCTACTTTGGCGAGGATCTGATCCCGCGGTCCGTCAGCGACCACGCGCCCGTTATCCATCACGACGATCCTGTCCACCAGCCTGAGCAACGCCGGACGGTGCGTCACCACAATCAGCGTCCGCCCCACCAGCCAGCCATGTAACTGACGGATGACGTATTCTTCCAGTTGTTCATCCATCGACGCGGTCGGTTCGTCCATCAGCACCACCTGCGGGTTACGCAGGATCATGCGGCTCAGCATCACCATCTGCCGCTGACCGCCGGACAACCCGCGCCCGCCTTCGTTAATGATTTTATCCAGGCTCGACGCGTCGGCCTGCACCATCGACAACGCGCCACTGATACGTAACGCCTGCAGCATTTCCTGGTCAGTCGCGTGCGGATAACCCAGCATCAGGTTCTGACGCAAGGTGCCGAAAAACAGCCGCGAATCCTGCGACAGATAACCGAGCTGGCGGCGGATATCCGCCGGTTCAACTTTAGTCATGTCGACGCCGTCGATGAGAATTTTCCCCTGCGACGGACTGGCCTGCCCCGCCAGCAGTTTGAGCAATGTGGATTTACCCGCACCGACCTTCCCGAGGATTGCCACGCGTTCGCCCGGCTTGATCTCCAGTTGCCCGATACCGAGCACATTCGGCGCGTTCTCTTTGTCGTAGGTGTATTGCAGATTACGCACATTGAAATGGCCGCTGAGCGTCGGGCAATGTGACAACTGCGCATCCGCTGGCCGGTCAACAGGTTTTTTCAGCAGTTCATCCAGCCCGCGCATGGCGCTTTTCGCATGCTGCCAGCGGGAAAACACCATCGTCAGTTGCATCAGCGGTGCGATGGTACGCGATGACAACATGCTGCTGGCGACCAGCGTACCGGTGGTGATGTCGCCGCTGAGCACCAGATACACGCCGAAAACCAGCATGCCGCCGTAAGTCAGTTGCTGCACGGTGGAGGCCCAGCCTGTCAGGCGCGCGCCCCACACGCGTTGCTTCATGCCGACCGCCGCGCTCACTTCGTGCGTCTGTTCCCACTGACGCTGGAAATAGGCTTCCGCCTGCAAGGCTTTGATGTCTTCGATGCCTTCGATGGTTTCCACCAGCACGGCGTTGCGCAGTGCGCTTTCGCGCATACCTTCTTTCGCCAGTTTGGCCATCGGCCACTGGATCAGAATGCCGGGAATGACAATCAGCGGGATCGCCAGCAGCGGGATAATCACCAGCGGGCCGCCGATGAAAAACATGATGCCAAGGAACAACAACACGAAAGGCATATCCGCCGCCGCGCTGATGGTGGTCGAGGTCAGCAGTTCGCGCACCTGATCGATTTCACGCAACTGAGAGATAAAGGAACCGGTGGATTTTGGCCGGTCGTCGTTTTTGATATTCATCGCCCGCACGAAAAACAGCGAGGAGACTTTCAGATCGACTTTCTTGCCCATCAGATCCGACACCAGCGTACGCATCAGGCGGATGACATATTCCATCCCCGCCGCCAGCACCACGCCGAAAAACAGCACCCACAAGGTCGGGTAAGATTGCGCCGGAATAACGCGGTCATACACCTGCATTGAGAACAGAATTCCCGCCAGCGCCAGCACGTTACCGAGAATAGAGGCCAGCGAGATTTCCGCGATTTTGCGCCCGGAACCCCGGAAGTTATCCCAGAACCAGTGTTTTTTATGCGGCTGAACGAACGGGTCGATACGCTGATCGCGCCCGCGCGGTGCCACACCAACCAGAAAGACCGGACCGGTGCTTTGCTCAAGCAACACCACCAGTTCAGCCGAACGCACCAAGTTGCCGCCGTCGCTCAGCCAGTAGTCCACCATGCCGTCATCGTGCAGATTTTCCAGTACCGCAATGCCACCCTGTTGCAGCGTAATGACGGCAGGTAACACTTCCTGACGCCAGCGCACCTGATTCCAGCTGACCATACCCACCTGAAGCCCCATCAGACCGCTGAGCCGGTCGAGCTGACGCCGCAACGGCTGATGTTCGAACCAGCGCATTTGCTGGCGAAGATAAAGCGGATCTGCTGGTTTACCGAATGTTTCGGCCACGCGCCCCCATGGCGCTTATCCAGACGTCGATCGACAAAGGTGTTGTTGCTTCATTACTCATTTCAACCTCGATATCGAATGCTTCTGGTTTATTCCCGTCCTGTCCGCGCCTTACAGCATCGGGATGGTGTCACCTGTTTGTTTGTGTCTGTCGATGCCTAACATATCGACCAGATTGTCCACGGCGGCGGCATAGCGCACCGTCGCATCCCAGCCGTCATACAGCGCGCCAATGCGCGACGTATCGGCCTGAAAAACGTCCTGCTCAACGCTGAGCAAATCGTTCAGGCTGCGCTTGCTGAGTTTGTATTCATCCTGATAAACGCTGCGGGTATGCGTCGCGCTGCCGAACTGTTCCTCACCCGCCAGTTGCCGCTGCTGACCGCCGATCATATCGGCATAAGCTGCCGACGCTTTCTGGTTGATGTCCAGCTTGGCTTTTTCGACTTCGGCCTGTGCCGCCTGCCGCTGGCCTTCTGCCGCGCGGACTTTGGCGCTGACCGCCCCGCCCTGATACACCGGCGCATCCACCGCCAGCTGTACCTGATCGTCCCAGTAAGAACCGCCACCGCCGCTGTTTTCATAGCGCGTACGTCCTGCCTGCACTTTCAGGGTCGGCCAGTGCTGAGCTTCGGTCTGATTGACTTCTTCAATCGCCGCCTGCTGTTTAGCCTGCGCGGCACGCACCAGCGTGCTGTTTTCGTAAGGGATTTTGTCGAGGGTCACTTTCTGGTCCAGCAGGCTTTGCGGCAGATCCGGCAAATTATCGGACACCACGCCGGTCAGCACCGTCAGTTGTGCCTGCGCAGAACGTTGCTGCGCGCGGTATTGCTCAACGGTGGCTCTCATTCCGGCGATACGCGTTTCTGCCTGCAACACGTCAGACTGTGAACTCAGTCCGGCGTCTGCCCGCAGTCTGGCGGTGTCCCGCACACGTTCGAGAGAAGCGATATTGTCGCGCGCCGCCAGGCTCAGCGCCTGATAGCGTTTGACCGAGAGATAGGCCTGCAGGGTACTGAGCGCCACATCAGTCATTGTGCTGTAAAGCGAATAACGATAGGCATCAGACAGGTATTCCTGCTGACTGATGCTGCCGCCGGTACGACCAAAGTCATACAGCAGCTGGCTGAGCTGGACGCCCGCCGATGCGTTATTACTCAGGCTACCTGCCGAGTCAGTCTGATGTGATTTTCCGGCAGTTCCCTGTAAGGAAATCTGCGGATACCAGGCGCTTTTTGCCTCATCAAGGTTGCCTTTGCCGACGCGAATTTGCGCCGCCGCTTCTGAAATTTGCGGATTACGCGCAAATGCCCGCAGGATGGCATCCTGCAACGTCAGGCTGGCACGCATCTCCTCGGTCGGCGCAGCCTGCCAGTTAAATTCCGGCTGTTTAACCGCCGCCGTCACCCCCGTATTCCCTGTTAAACCGGTCAGGCACAAGGTGCCCAACATCACGGTCAGTGACCGCATCACTCTCTTATTTTTCATTACCGACACCACTTTAATTACGCCGATTTATATTTTTTGGTACTGCTCCCTCCCCTGTCAAAGGGGAGGGTTGGGTGGGCGCAGTCGTTTGCAACCCCCCCTCCCCGCCTCCCCCTTCGCAGGGGGAGGCGCACTACATCAACTTTGCTGAACGTGCAGACCGTGCTGCACCAGAAC
>NZ_JYDF01000013.1:0-34311 GCF_003263525.1 Rahnella sp. NRRL B-41462
GGGCCATGTTCCGGCCGTGGTGGTTTGTTGTGAAAAAGAAAGACCGGACAGCAATGACCAGGCAGAGAAAGGAGAGTAAAAGCCAGGAGAGAAAGAGAACGGAAGGAAAGAAAGAGGCAAGTCCCCAAAACAGACCTGACAGTCCTACTGGCCGCCGCGGCGTAGCCGCAGCAGCCCGGCAGTTATGGGTGTGTGTTTTCCAGGTCAGACAGGCGATTTGGCAGCATCAGGCGATCCAGGTATGCCTCAAATTCGCTTTGATCGTCAGCGTGCCGATTTACCTCCAACATCACTACCCACAGAGGCTCATAACGCAGAAAGTAGCGGTCAAAGTGTCCGAGGCTGGGAAACCGTGCAATCCACGCGTAAACCAGTTCACCCAGATCGTGGAGGCGTAAGTCTTTGCGCGTCCATGTGTCGTACCACGGTCTGATCGTGCTTGGGGAACAAAACGCCAGTTCGATTTCAGCCTGTCCCAGCAGGCTTTCATAACGTCGCCGCTTCTGTTCCTCTGCTTTCGCTTCAACATTTCGCCTGCGATTAGCCTTCAGACTGGCACGCTGTTCCCCCCGCTGCCGTTCCCTGCTTTCAACTTCAGGGAACAGGCTGCTGCCCACCCACCCCGACAGTGGGGAAGGACAGGATGCGCCCCGCGTCGAAATGAGCATATCAAGGGCAGCAATATATCGCTCCTTACCCGGACGCCCCCGCTGGCTGGGGTCAAAAGTACCATCGAGCATCCGAATGTCGTTTAAGCCAATGGTCAGCTTGCCCATAAATCTGAAAAAGGCATGGGCATAGGGATATCTCCCCTGCCTGTGTGCCGTCTCACTGCGACTTTCAACATAACCGATGGCCTGCATGGCAGCCCGCCGCTGAGGCTGTAAAGGGACTAATGCATGTGAGTGAGGGATCATACTGCCACCCCTGTAAACCGTAACGCTGTCGCCAGTCTGTCCGCACCGGTGTATCCCGCATGAACATACTCATCGATGCGCTCAATTTCGCGCTCAATAGCTGAGATCGCCGCGTTATCGATAACCTCAGAAACGAACAGCCACGCGACCGACTGGTCGCCGTCAAATAAAAGTCCCAACGACCAGAAGGGGGCATCCCTTCCACCATGACCGAAGATAAGCCGGATACCGGATGCGGCCGTCAGCACGCAACAGGTCGAAAGAAAACCCTCTTCACAGGGCGCAGGCACATCAACTGACCATGCAGCGGGCAGATCAACGTTTTGCAGGACAGAATCTGTAAACATCTGACGCACGTTGCCACGCAGTTCAAGAGGCATTTCAGCCCCCGCCGGTTGGCAACCGAGAATATTGGCAAGAAAATGAGATTGATTGTTTTTCATGGCGTTATATGCCGCCCCTTAACGGAGCGGCTTCTCCTTATCAGGCGGCAATGTTTGCGACGATTTCGGTTTCGGTATCCGTGCCAGCGTCCGCCTGCACAGTCTCTTCACAGACAGCTATCAGGCAATCAGGCACCCAGCCGGTCAGTGTAATTTTCTCTTCAGCCAGTTCTGCTGCCTCGGCTTTTTTCATTTTGAGGACGTCGCGCGCTGCCCCGTCCAGACCGGCCTGCGACAGGCTGTCAGAAATCTGCTCTTTGCTGATACGCCCGAAGAAATTAGCTTTTGTCGGCAGCCACCAGTCGCGCAGCGTGAAGCCCAGCATCGCCTCCACCGGCTCGAGTTCTTTTCCTGCCTTGCTGTCTTTGTGGCTCAGGCGTTCTGATGCCCCGTTCAGCGTCTTGGCAAGGCAGTAGCCCATGACAGAAATCAGCTGCTGCGTATCCCACGCAAGTAACCAGTCCCAGCTTTCGTGCCAGTTGTCCGGCAGCTGTGCCTGCCACGCGTCGTGCATGGCGTTCAGATGTTGCATTGCCAGCCCGTCGTTTGCCGTCGGGGCATTGTCGAGCAGGTTGCCGGTGTGGGCATGCAGTGACACCTTAAGGGTCGATGCCACAAAGGAGTGGTAATTGAAGGTGGATTTCAGGCAATCGTGCACAAAAATCACCAGTGCCATTTGCGGCTGTGCCGCCAGTGCCGCCTGTACGGCTAAGGTGCGCTCGCTGGACAGGCTTTTGATCAGTGCGGCGCTCAGCGGTTTGGCTTCAGGGGTTGCGATGGTATCTTCCGTGCGGATACTGCTGAGGTGCTGACTCACACGGGTTTTATCATCTGCGGCAGTTTCCGGCAGGTCGCTGCGCAGCATCACGCCGCGACGGACAGAAATCGCCCCGTGCAACAGTGACACCACCACGCCGCCGCCGTGGGCACGAACATCGGCATCCCATGCCCGGATGTTTGCGGCGGCTTCGATGGCGTCCATTTCGGCCTGACAGGCATCTGCAGCCAGTTCCAGTGCGTCATGGTCTGCGTCTTCGTCATCATCCTGCTCAGACAGCGTTTCCAGCTGCTTATCGAGGGCATCAAACCGCGCACGTTCCTCGGGAGTCAGTTCACCGGCAGGCTGTTTGAGTAACAGATAACGCTCGGCATCTTCACCGTAGGTGCTCACCCCCTCGGTGCGTCCTTCCGACCATGACCAGCCTTCGGCCTGCGCAATGCCGGCGGCAATATCAGCCAATTTCTGACGGGCGACGGTGTGAAGCAGCACGGTATCGCCGATAAAGCCTTCATCAGAGAACAAATCGTAGCGGAACCCGCCGCCTGCCTGTTCGTAAGCTTCACGTCCGACAAAGCCGAGCAGGCGGTTGCCTTCAGCGGGCACCTCGCCCTTCAGCACCGCTTCCCGCAGTTCTCTCGGGTTGCGGTAATAGCCGTAGGCATTTTCCCAGACGTTCAGCTGGCGTTCCTGATCTTCGCTGGCCGACAGGGCCTGCAGCTGGTCAACGTTGAGCTTGTCTTCGGCCAGCGCCGCAAGCAACGCCGGTGCCATACCTGCCAGCCGCAGGAATTTCTGAACGTGTTTAGTGCTGTAACCCAATACACCCGCGATTTGTGCCGCCGTTTTCCCTTCGCGGCTCATTTCACCAAACACCGCAATCTGGTCGGCAGGGTGCATCTCTTCATGCTGAAAGTTCTCCGTTGCGGAGACGATTTTTGCCATCTCTTCGCTGACGGTCTTCACCGGCACCGCGTAATCTGCGGTGATCATCCCGCCATTTAGCAGGATGTTCAGGGCACGAAAACGGCGGCCACCGGCGGCAGTGCCCAGCAGGCCATCCGGCAACAGATGTACGATCAGGTTCTGCAACACGCCCACGGCGCGAATGCTGTCTGCCAGTTCCTGCAATTTCACCGGATCGGGGGATACTTTACGCACATTCAGCGGTGACAGTGCCAGCTGGCTCAGGGGCACCATCTCGACCGGCGTATTTGCCAGTGCCTGCTCCACGGCGGCGCTCTGCGCGGAGCTTTTAGGATTTTTTGCCGCTTTACGGGTTATAGATACTGCTTTAGACTCGGTTACTGACATAGTGAAATACCTCAAGTGTTGATTTATGTCTGCCGGACGTTTTCCCCGTCCGGCACCTCTTCTTACTGCCTTATTGCTTTCTCACACGTCGGGTTCCCCGCGATTCAGACCGCCTCCCTTTTCTGAGCGATGTGCGGATCACGCTGACCAGTGCTTCCCCTGTTCCCCGGATAAAATAGGAATACGCATCCCGCCGCGTAAAATTTTCACCATCATGCGCGTGAGCTTCCTGCGCACAGGCCACGTTGTAATGGCCTCGGTCAATAAGATGGAGAACGGTTTTCGTCCCCCATCTTTCGGAAGATTCGTGAGCGGCGGTCTTGACGTTTTGTGTGTGCATGCTGGTCTTCCCCTCTGGTTTAAATGTCATCTCTCGGTGAGTTCTTTCGCGGCAAAGGGCGAAGTAGCAACGGCGCGCGGGGGAACGCAAGGGCGCCGCAGGCGTGCATTTCACTCTTGCGTTAACGCGGGTGACGGTGCTACACCCAGCCCTCCGCGTAAGGGCTTAACGTGAGATGGAAAACCTGAAACTGGTAGAATGCACACACCCGACGGCGAGGAACGAGGCGGCGACCTTAGCGGTCGGTTTACCGGCCAGTGTCTGTGCGGCGGCGAAGCCGGCTGCGGGTGTTGACCTGGCTGTTGCCATCAGACCCTAGCCGTCAGGCCGGAACCCCGGAGGGATTCCGCGAAGCTTACCGGCTTGCCGGTTAGCGCAGTCGGGCTCGACGACCGGCCGCAGGTCGGGAGCCGAAGGGGGCCATGCTCTGGGGGGAATTTGTCTTGGAGAAAATGATCAGGAGACGTTCGGAGAGTGATAACAACAACAGAATGACGCACAGCAGCTGCACAACGAAGAATATAAAATACCCGGAGAGGAAGAGACGGTAAGGTAAGGGAAGAGAGAGACAAGCCCCCGACACATACCGGAGAAGAGGGGCGGCGAAGCCGCCCCCTGTCTTAGGGACTGGCGGGCGTAGCCCGCTGGGGGTGTTTTAAGCGCGGCAAAAGTCAGGGAGCGCCCCCCTGCCCACTTATGCCTGTTTGCGCACTTCATCCAATAACTCGGGATGGTGATCGAGTACGCGCAGGAGTTTGATGATCGAAGGGTGTGGCTGTGCCTTTCCCTTTTCATAACGCGAAAAGGCATTCACGCCCCCGCCAAAAATCTCGCTGGCCTCTTTCTGCGTGAGTTCAAGTTTTTTACGCACCTGAATGATGTACTCAGGTTCGATGGTTTCCGCGATGACTTTGGCCTTAAATGACTTCACCTTTGCCATGTAGGCCATAGACTGCTCACGATCCATCACGACTTCACCACACGCCGGACAGTGGTCACCTTCTGCCTCGATGAGTGTTTTACGGCCACGGAATGAGTAAGGGACTTTTTTGATACCAAACTCAAGTTCTGCACCGCCACAAACGGAACATTTCATATTACTTCTCCTTGAATGAGACGATCAAAACACCGTTACTGACCGTTAGTTTTAGATATACGTCACCACACGACAACTTCGGGCGGTATACGTCCTGCCAGACAGTATGATCATTATAGGTGGTCATACTTTTAAAAAAATCAGCTGCCGTTAATCCCAGGATCGCACTGCACATATCATCAAATGTCAGCCCTAAATCATCCGCGCCGTTGAGCGCCGTATTGGTGGCTTTCACCTTTCCTGCTGCAACAAGTCCCTGAACGATATGAAGGCGCGTATGTGGAGTTTTCTTTTCCATGTTCACTCGGATTATTGGTTTTTGAGACGTAATTATAACCTCAAAGGTTAGTTTAGACCACAAATATAACCTTTGAGGTTAGTTTTAGGTGACGCTATCCCCAGCGTGGTTCGACGTGGTTCGCCTTCATTTCATTTATACGCCGCACGGCTAACAAAGCCATCATCTCGCATTCTGCGAGTGATTCGGCATCATGCAGTGGCTGCACGCCCGCAAAATCTGACGACTCGGCAATGCGGGAATATAGCGAAAATGCATGCACACGGTCAGGTTCTGATACGCTGTCTTCAAACGTGAATGTTTCTACATACTCGCCGTCATCGTAGATGGGGGCGATCTCCAGCTCGATGGAATGAATATGGTCATCGCCTAACACCGAATTGGTCTGGCAATTCCAGCCAACGGTGGGGTCGGCGGATAACTCGTCGATCACCTCCTGTAAAAATGGCAATGCCTCAACGGTCTTAAGCAGGTTTTGCAGGTACTGCGCCGCATGGTTGCTGTAATACGCCACGTTCACCACGCCGAGGGGAACCACGTTCATTGCGTTCACTGTCCGGCCTCTGCTAACAACGTGCGGTCGAGGACATAGGTAAAATGGTCAAAATAATCACAGGCCATCACCGGTCGTCCGTTAACAAACCACACCAGAATCCAAGAAAGAGATTCTTCGCACCTGTACATCTCGGCCTGCGCGCCCGCAGGTAAAAGTCGCGGCTCGAATTTTTGTAAGAATGCCCCGTAGCAGAGGATGTAATTAGCCAGATCGCCAAGCTGCGCGGGAGTAAAGGTTGCGGCCCCCGCAGCGGGGGCCTTAGCGCTGATATTTTGGTCAGAATTTACCGGTGTATTCATGATTAATTCCCCGCCGTCTGGTTTTTCACGCCGTAGTTTTTTATATAACGGTTAAGCCAAAATCCTGCACCGGCCTCGAAATTCCACCCACGCCACACCATCTCACCATCCTTACGCACGACGAGACGAAATTCCTTCCCGTTATCGTCTTCAATCGCCACGTTGCTGTACTGAGACGCGACGGCGGTTGCCTGTTCGCGGGTAAACTTACCCTCCTCCGGTAATACACATTCCTGATCGCACATAAGCCTTTCCTTTTCGTTTGGGTTACACACATCACCCGTTGAGTTTCTCTTGTCGCGGTTTTGACGTTTGCGGGAACCTGCTGTTTGGTCCCTTCTGGTATGCCATCACCCGTTTGAGACCCCTCGCCGCAAGGGCGTAAACGACACCGGCTGACGAAGATGACCAGGGCGAGCGGATAATTTTTGGAGGACTAACGTAGTGGCCGAGAAAAATTCTCAGTGAGTGTATTTACCCTGGACAGCGAGGAGGACTGTGTCGGTATCAGCCCAGGCAAAGGGACTTAAACGGAAAGAGGGTGCCGGAGTACCAATGAGCGGGGATCCGCCGCAACGCCGGAGCGCGACAGCGAAACGGGGGTGCGCCGAAAAGTGCCGGCGGAACTCTCGCCGGTACGGTTAGCGCGCTGGCGTGAGCCAGCTGCAGGTGTTGACGTGCTCCCTCAGACCCTAGCCGTCAGGCCGTAACCCAAAAGGGGTTACGCGGAGCTTACCTGCGCAGCCGGTTAGCGCAGTCGGGCTCGACGACCGGCCGCAGGTCGGGAGCCGAAGGGGGCCGGGGTAGGATTTTGAGTCATGTCTTTCATCCGCATCGAGAAGTTCGGACAACGAAAAACCGGCACCGAAGCCGCATGCAAGATATTGGCGTTCACTGAATGATTTGACCGGCCGACGACAGGACATTGTTTTTCTGCCAATCGATTATAGCGATAGCGGAGACGGGCGGCGCCGAAGGCGCGGAGCGGTCTGCTATCGCCAGGCGAAGCCTGAAAGGGGTTTTCGCGCGATAACAGGCGGCTCCCCGCCCGTTTCTTACCGCTTACTTATCGAGTTTTTTGATCCCAGCCTGCTGAATAAAGGCACCGCCGAGATAGACCGCGTTCTGACATTTAAGATAAAAACAAATATCGTCCATAATCTGTGTCGTATTGAGCGGGGATAATCCGGCCTCGCGGCGGTACGCGTTAATCAACAATTTATAGTGCTGCAGCGTTTCGCGGGTATCAGGTGTCAGTTTCATTTTTTATCCTTACGGCAGGGTTCCCCCTGCCGGTGAGTGTGTCATTCAGAAAATACGTAGCCGTTCACTAAAACCAGCCCGTTCATGAACATGTCGCGCCCATACGCTTCATAATCGAAATAACTCTGCAATGAGTCCGGCATATCACTGAGTAAACCGGTTTCATCGGCAAAATTGCGCGCGTAGTCTTCCTCACTTTCTGCCTCCCCCTGATACGCTTCCTGAAACGCGTCATAATCAAAGGCGTTAAAATATTCCGCCCATTCCACAAATGCCTCCCCCTGCCCCTCCTCCTTCGCCTGCCGGTAGGCATCTATAAATGCCCAGTTCACATGACTTTCGGACGCCAGTCCGACGGGATCCCTTCCCAGTCCTGAAACATCAGCTCCGGGTCTTCTTCATCAGCGTGAAGCTCGCTGCATGCTGCAAAGAAATCTTGCTCGTCATCAAACTCGGTCAGATCGAACCATTTGCCGGCGATGCTGCCGCAGTTGTATTTGTGGTACGTACCGACGTATACGGCTGGTGTAGTTGTGCTCATATGCATTTCTCCGCTGGTTGAGGGATCACAGTTCCGGCTTACGCCGTGCCGACACGACAGACGGGCGGAAAGCGGAGGATGCAGGGGCGCTACCGGAGGCCGCAGCGCAAACGAAGGAAGGAGGCAGGCTGAACGGCGGGCGAGTGAATATTGAACGAGCACGCGACGGGAAGACTGCCGAGTGTATGAGTGCGAACGGGTGAGGATAGCGGCGAAGCGAACCCTTATATCTTGAAGATGACATAAACTTGGTAGTGTCAGATTTGGCGAGGTTCATGCAGCACGAGCGTACCCGAGGGCAATCAGCCCGTCTGCAAGCGGTTTGCGCATGAACTGAGCTACTCATCAGTAGCC
The DNA here is from genome assembly GCF_003263525.1 of Rahnella sp. NRRL B-41462. NCBI lineage: Bacteria > Pseudomonadati > Pseudomonadota > Gammaproteobacteria > Enterobacterales > Yersiniaceae > Rahnella > Rahnella sp. NRRL B-41462. Next base: position 8,200 of record NZ_JYDF01000013.1, read on the forward strand.
CGTACAGTTGTGTGAAATCAAATTCGTATCGTAAGGAGGGGTAACATGAGTCAGCTAAATCAACAATGCGTAGGTATCGATATTGCTAAGCTGTCGCTGGACATCGCAGGCACCGGAGAGTTCTCAGCCTTTTCAACCAGTAATGATGAGGACGGATTCATGGCAATCCTGAAAGCGCTGAAAGAAGCGAGGATCTCATTGATACTGATGGAGGCGACCGGAGGGCTGGAGGCATCTGTCGCCTGTAGCTTACAGGCCGCAGGTTATGACATTGTTGCTATCAATCCACGTCAGGCTCGGGATTTCGCCCGCTCAATGGGATATCTGGCAAAAACGGATAAACTTGATGCCGCCATGCTGGCACAATTGGCACAGGTTATTGATCGCCATCCTGACCGCAGTCGGTATATCCGTGTACTACCGGACGAAGCTCGTGCCGTACTCACCGCTATGGTTGTCCGTCGTCGCCAATTGAATCACATGCTGGTCGCCGAGCGTAATCGTCGCTACCCCTCTCACCCACAGAGTCGTAAGAGTATCGATAACATTATTGACTCACTTGAAAGCGAGCTCGACCGCATCAATAACGAGATGAAGCAACACGTAAAAGTATTTTTCATGAAACAGGCCGAGTTGATTGGGAGCGTAAAAGGCGTTGGTGAGGTCACTGTCGCATCTCTGATTGCTGAACTGCCGGAGTTGGGGAAACTCAATCGACGGGAGATTAGCGCACTGACGGGCGTTGCCCCCCTGAACAGAGACTCAGGAAAAATGCGAGGTAGACGAACCACGTTTGGTGGCAGGGCTGGTGTCCGAGCAACGCTTTATATGGCGGCTCTTGTAGCCACGCAGTTCAATCCTGCAATTAAAGAGTTCTATCAACGATTACTTGCTGCAGGGAAACCAAAAAAGCTCGCACTTGTCGCCTGCATGCGGAAACTGGTGACCATATTGAATGCAATAGTGAAAAATTCTAAGACATGGGATCCGAAGCATTTGCCCGGCTAATGAAGTTTAAAAGGATTAGTTATACTCAAAGAATCAGAGACCGTTCTTTATAACGGCGTGTACACCATCACCAGAACAAGGGCCATGACCAGGATCCCTATGATGGTCAAGAGTATCAGCGCTCTTAGTGTTGCATTCGTTGATATTCTTACTTAGGGTAAATTTGCCGCGTTTAAGCTGCTATCTCAACTCTTCATAAAACTGGATAGTTGCGTTCCCAATTCATTCGCAAATGTTGTCAACTGCAACTGCCCGGAAGCCACCCCGTCGAATTCATATAAGCTCACTTCGCCTGCTTTTAAAAAAACATTCCCCAATATTATTCCACGCTCTTTTGTATAAACGGTTTCATGCTTACTTCCTGTAATACCACCACTCAGACTTGTCACATCAATTGACATAACCCTAATCAAACACATTCGTAATATCGAATATGTAATTGACATTTTTTGAGCAAGCCCTACCATGGACTCATCATACAAAGGAGATCTTATGAAGAGTCTGTCTTCACTTCTGTTGTTTAAAAACCTGTCCGATGAAACACGCTTGTCGATCGTCATGCTGCTCAGAGAAGCCGGGGAACTGTGCGTCTGTGAAATCATCGGAGTGCTTAATGAGTCACAGCCAAAAATCTCAAGACACCTCGCCATGCTCAGAGAAACCGGACTCATCATGGATCGCCGTGACGGAAAATGGATTTACTACCGCCTGTCTCCGCATATGCCTGCATGGGCAGCGGCCATAATTGAGCAGGCCTTTTTGAGCGAGCAGGACAAAATCACTGCGCAGGTTAAAAGCATTACCCGCAAGCAGAACACCACCGGGGGCAAGGCCGTCTGTCTGTAATCTCAGACGAAAATACATTCGATTAACCAGATTTAAACTTCAAAACAGCCGATAGGAAGTGCGGCCAACGCTGATCGCACTCAATAACTGACATTTAGAGGAAAGGTCATGAAAACCATTTCAGTTTTTGATCCAGCAATGTGCTGTAACACGGGCGTGTGCGGCAGCGAAGTTGATCAGGTGCTGGTCAACTTTTCCGCGGACTGCGACTGGCTTAAACAGGCAGGTATCACGGTAAATCGCTTCAATCTTTCCCAGCAACCTATGGCGTTCGCAGATAACACTCAGGTTAAAGCTTTTCTTGAGAATTCAGGGACTTCGTCTTTACCGTTGATTCTGCTCGACAATAACGTTGCTCTGGCCGGCCGCTATCCGACGCGTCAGGAGCTAGCTCGATGGTGTGGCCTTGCCCTGGAGGGTGAACAAGCCGCGTCATCAGGTTGCTGTTCCGGCGGCAAGACGAACTGCTGCTGAACTCATTAATTCGGAAGAAGGATACCTCCATGCAATTCATGAATAATCCCCCCACGTTTCTCTTTTTCACCGGCAAAGGCGGAGTCGGGAAAACCTCCCTGTCGTGCGCGACGGCCATTTCGCTAGCGGATCAGGGAAAACGCGTTTTGCTGGTCAGCACCGACCCGGCGTCAAACGTGGGGCAGGTCTTTGGTCAAACCATTGGTAACCAACTGACCGACATTCATAGCGTACCGGGCCTCACTGCACTTGAGATTGACCCGCAAGCCGCCGCGCAGCTCTATCGCGCACGCATCGTCGATCCCGTTAAGGGGGTGCTTCCCGACGACGTGGTCCGCAGTATTGAAGAACAGCTCTCCGGTGCCTGTACGACGGAGATTGCCGCCTTTGATGAGTTCACCGGCTTACTGACGGACGACGCCCTGCTGCTGGAGTACGACCATATCATTTTCGATACGGCACCCACCGGTCACACTATCCGGCTGCTGCAACTGCCCGGTGCCTGGAGCAGTTTCATTGCAGAAAATCCGGAGGGGGCTTCCTGTCTCGGTCCCCTTGCCGGGCTGGAAAAACAGCGTGAGCGTTATGCACATGCCCTGTCGGTTCTGGCCGACTCTGCCCAGACTCGTCTGATTCTGGTAGCTCGTCCTCAGGCCTCTACCCTGCTTGAAGTCGCCCGCACGCATGATGAGCTTCATCAGGTCGGGCTGGAGAATCAGACCCTGGTCATCAACGGCGTGCTGCCTGAAAGCGCAACCACGGGAGATGCGCTGGCCCGGTCTCTCTATCAACGCGAGCAGCGCGTGTTAGCAAGCCTTCCGCCAGCATTAGCGGCCTTACCGCACGAAACCTTAGCGCTTCAGCCGGTCAACATGGTGGGCCCTGACGCGCTGCGTGGCCTTTTCCAGACAGAAAACCCTGCGGGTGCAACACCTGTGCGGCAGGATGAAGCGGTCCCGGACATCCCCTCTCTCGATGCACTGGTTGAGGACATCGCCCGCCAGGATCACGGCCTGATCATGCTGATGGGAAAAGGGGGGGTAGGTAAAACGACGCTTGCCGCCGCCTTGGCGGTCAGGCTTGCTGAAAGAGGTCTGGACGTTCACCTCACCACGTCAGATCCGGCCGCACACCTGGAAAACACGCTGCACGGTCAGCTTAAAAATCTGCAGGTCAGCAGGATTGATCCGCAGGCCGAAACCGAGCGCTATCGCGAGACGGTGTTAGCGACAAAAGGCAAGGACCTGGACGCGCAGGGCAAAGCCCTGCTGCAGGAAGACTTGCGTTCGCCGTGTACCGAAGAAATTGCCGTGTTTCAGGCATTTTCCCGCGTCATACGCGAAGCAGGCAAACGCTTTGTGGTGATGGATACCGCACCGACGGGCCACACGCTGCTGCTGCTTGATGCCACCGGTGCGTATCATCGTGAAGTGGCGAAGCGCATGGGCGAAAACGGCCATTATCTAACGCCGATGATGCAGTTACAGGATGCGGAACGCACTAAAGTGCTGCTGGTGACGCTACCCGAAACGACACCGGTGCTGGAGGCAGCCAATTTACAGGAGGATCTTCGCCGTGCGGGTATTGAGCCGTGGGCGTGGATTATCAACAACAGCCTCGCCGCAGCACGTACGACGTCTCCGTTACTCAAATTACGCGCGGTACATGAAATAGAGCAAATCAGGAAAGTTCAGTCAGGCCTTGCGATACGTCTGGCATTGATCCCGCTACAGGAAGATGAGCCGGTCGGCATTAACCGTCTTAGCATTCTCGCTGGAAAACAATAATAAACGGCATTACGGGCGGGTATACCCGTCTGAACAGGAGAGAAAGTATGTGGTTAGCAGGGGCGATTTTTGTTCTGACGATTGTGTTAGTTATCTGGCAGCCTAAAGGTCTGGGTATCGGCTGGAGCGCCATTATCGGCGCCGCGCTGGCTTTGGTTTCAGGCGTGGTCCACGTTGGCGACATTCCCGTCGTGTGGAACATTGTGTGGAATGCGACAGCCACCTTTATCGCGGTCATCATCATTAGCCTGCTGCTGGATGAGTCAGGCTTCTTCGAGTGGGCAGCGCTGCACGTCGCACGGTGGGGTAACGGTCGGGGGCGTTTGCTGTTTACTTACATTGTCCTGCTCGGCGCTTCCGTTGCCGCGCTCTTTGCCAACGACGGGGCCGCGCTCATTCTCACGCCGATAGTGATTGCCATGTTGCTGGCATTGGGCTTCAGCCGCGGCGCGACGCTGGCCTTCGTGATGGCAGCGGGATTCATCGCTGATACTGCCAGCCTGCCGCTAATCGTGTCAAACCTGGTGAATATTGTCTCCGCCGACTTTTTCAACATCGGGTTCAACGACTATGCCTCGGTCATGGTACCTGTCGACATTGCAGCCATCGTGGCAACGCTGGCGATGCTACACCTGTTCTTCCGTAAAGACATTCCGGCCACCTACGACGTGTCTAAATTGGCTGAGCCGCGCAAGGCCATCAAGGATCCTCTGACCTTTAAAACGGGCTGGTTTGTGTTACTGCTGCTATTGATAGGATTCTTTGGGCTGGAACCGCTGGGCGTGCCGGTCAGTGCCGTCGCGGCGGTGGGTGCACTTATTCTATTTATCGTGGCAAAGCGCGGTCATGCGATTAACACCGGCAAGGTGCTGCGCGGCGCCCCGTGGCAAATCGTCATTTTCTCTCTGGGTATGTACCTGGTGGTATACGGCCTGCGCAACGCAGGCCTGACTGATTATCTGTCAATGATCCTCGACCGCTTTGCTGAGCAAGGTCTGTGGGTGGCGACCCTGGGCACGGGCTTCCTGACCGCCTTTCTCTCCTCCATCATGAACAACATGCCGACGGTACTGATCGGCGCGCTGTCCATTGAAGGCAGCAGCGCGGCGGGTGTGATCAAAGAGGCCATGATTTATGCCAACGTCATCGGCAGTGACTTGGGGCCAAAAATCACCCCGATTGGTAGCCTGGCGACCCTGCTATGGCTCCACGTGTTGTCGCAGAAAGGCATCAAGATCACCTGGGGCTATTACTTCCGGGTCGGGATTGTCATGACCCTCCCGGTACTGTTTGTGACGCTGGCCGCCCTTGCCTTACGCTTATCGTTCGCCCATTAATTCATCCCTGGCTACCCGCCTGCCGTGACGTCACGGCGGGCCTTACTCACAAGAGAGCACCGTTATGACTTCTATCACGATTTATCATAATCCTGCCTGCGGCACCTCGCGCAACACGCTTGAACTCATCCGGAACAGCGGCGTTGAGCCAACCGTTATTCACTATCTTGAAACGCCACCGGGCCGCGATGAGCTGATAAAGCTGATTGGCGACATGGGGATTTCAGTGAGATCACTGCTGAGAAAAAATGTCGAACCTTATGAACAACTGGGCCTGACTGAAGATGCGTTCAGCGATGAGCAACTGGTGGACTATATGCTGCAATATCCCATTCTCATTAACCGCCCTATTGTCGTCACGCCGCTTGGCACCAAACTGTGTCGCCCGTCGGAGGTCGTTCTGGATATTCTCCCGGACGCGCAGCAGGGTGCCTTCACCAAAGAAGACGGTGAAGCCGTAGTCGACGCCCAGGGAAAGCGGGTTGCTAAATAAACCAGAGTGAAACAGAGAGGCCCCCCCTTTGATGGGGTGCCTCTCTTCCATAAGGGGGGTTAAAGAATGGCTATGAAAAAACATCGGGTTCTGTTCGTGTGTTCGGGCAACTCAGCCAGAAGCCTGTTTGCCGAAGCTCTGCTCAATAAGATTGCCGGCGATAAATTTGAGGCGTTCAGCGCAGGAAGCGCTCCGATGGACGCACCTCATCCGCTGACGCTGGAGGTGCTGACCATGCAGGGTATGGATACGTCATCGCTATACAGCAAGGGGTTAGAGCATTTTACCGGCAGTGATTCCCCGCACATGGATTTTATCTTTACGCTTTGCGACAAAACCGCCGGAGAAGGCTGTCCGGCTATACCGGGGCAGCCGATAACGGCTCACTGGGGATTTCCTGATCCCACAGCTGTTGAAGGTACTGAAGAGGAAAAGATTCGGGGTTTTATCCAGGTTGAGAAACAAATAGCCACACGGCTGCGGCTGTTCGTCAGCCTGCCCGTTGATAAAATTGAACGCATGTCTCTTCAGGTCCAGCTTCGACAATGGGGAAGCGACGATTAATCCTCAGCATTGCTTGCGAGACAGTCTGCTGAGACCCACGCCCTGTTCTCCCCGGCTTTCTCCCCCTCATGCTACCTGCCTGTACCGTTCCCTAAACGAAAGAGCAACACTCAGGACCGTAATTATCAGTGACACAGACAGAGAAAACAACAAGGTGTCATAAATGCCCATGGCGTCCAGCAGGCTGGCATAGATGGCCGGTGCCAGAGCGGAAAGGAAAAAGCTTGGCATCAGCAGTGTACCGAGTTTGTCTGCATACTGATGTTTATCGAACATAACGAGAGGTAAAGTAGCCCTAACCAGTGTCGACAGGCCGTTGGCTGCACCATAACTTAATACAAAGAGAGCAGCGCTTACGGTGGAGTGGAAACTGAACAGACTGATCACAAAACAGAATGGCAATATTCCCCCCACCAGCATATTCAGCCCAAGCGGCGAGCCTTTTGCGCCCATAAAAACGTCGTTCAGGCGGGCGCTGACCTGACCGACGCCCCAGAGTGTGCCAATCAATACCGGTACGCCGAAGCCTGCAAGCATGGCGGGGAGATGCGCGGAAATCCCCGTGGATAAAAAGCTCAGCAAGGCCATCAGAGCGGCGTAAATCCAGCCAGACCACCGGTTACTGTCGTCGACTAACCCACAAGGTGACGGGGTTGGTTGGGTACCGGAAGTCAGTGGCGATGACATTTTATCGGGCAGACAACGGAGTAAGAGAAGGCTCATCAGCGCAAACAGCCCATAGCAAACCGTACCTGCACGCCATCCCATCACCGTTAAGAGCCACGCACCTACCGGCCAGAAGGCCACGGAAGCAAGACCGCCCAGCAGCGTTACCTGCGTCATGGATTTTCGTGCCGATGGACCCGCGATATCCACCAGAACGGCGAAGGCGGCGTCATAAAGAGACAATCGCATCCCTGCGCCCATGATAACCCAGGCTGCCCAGTAGCTCAGGGGCCCCTGACTGGCCGCTAACAAAAGACATCCGGTGGCGTTCAGCACGATGCCGCTGGCCATCATCTTTTTTCCGCCCAGGTGTTTCAATATCCTGCCGGAAAATGGCGAGGTGAGCCCCATTATGCCCATGGACAGTGTCTGCCCGGAATAGGTCATCACCTGCGTCCATCCCAGATCTCTGCCGATAGCCTGACCAAATGCCCCCAGCAGGTAAAAGGTAATGCCCCAGTTAATCAGCTGGGTTAACCCCACGAATAACGTCACCCTGCCCTTAACAATGACCTCTTCCAACGGGAATGCTCCTTGGCGAAAAGACCGGGAGATTACAGGATAATTATTACATCTCTACTTAACTCATCGGAGGCATTTATCCGGCTATGGTTGCGTGTGCTACACAGCCGCGCCACTGCATGCAGGATTTAACGCTCTCAAATGCTTTTCTGGTTAACTCTGGCGGATAATTCGGCGGCACTTTCTTTGCGTTCGCTGTAACGGTCAACCAGGTATTCAGCATTGCCACGGGTTAACAACGTAAATTTCATTAGCTCTTCCATCACGTCGACAATGCGGTCGTAATAAGCGGAAGGCTTCATCCTGCCGTTTTCATCGAACTCCAGAAACGCCTTGGCGACGGAGGACTGATTCGGGATGGTGATCATGCGCATCCATCGGCCAAGAATGCGCATCTGATTCAGGGCATTAAACGACTGTGAACCGCCGCTGACCTGCATGATGGCAAGGGTTTTCCCCTGAGATGGGCGAACAGCGCCTACCGATAGCGGGATCCAGTCAATCTGGGCTTTCATGATGCCGGTCATCGCACCGTGGCGTTCAGGTGAACACCAGACCATACCTTCTGACCACATCACAAGCTCACGCAGTTCAAGGACTTTTGGGTGCGTATCCGGCGCATCATCGGGGAGCGGCAGTCCGGAAGGATTGAATATTTTCACTTCGGCACCCATCGCCGTAAGCAGGCGGGCAGCCTCTTCTGTAGCTAACCGGCTGTATGACCGTTCTCGTACTGAACCGTAAAGCATCAAAATTCGCGGGGCGTGGCCGCACGCAGTCAGGGAGAGCCTTTCCGTGCTGATGTGGGTATCGAATATTTCAGGCTGAATGTTGCTAAGTTCGTTCATCGAATCAGACATATTTCGTTCTCTTTGTAGTGTCTTCAACAGGTTTGGTCCTTCTCGGCGCAGCATTCGTCGATAAAGAAGGCCATAATTTCGTTCAGAACCTCATACTGCGGTAAGCAATACAGCGTTCTGCCCTGCCGGTTTTGGCGTACCAGCCCCACCGCAACCAAGGCAGCGACATGATGGCTGAGCGTAGAGGCAGGTATGTCCAGGCGTTTTTGTAACTCACCCACGGGCAGGCCCTCATGCCCCGACTTCACCAACGACTTATACACAGTGAGACGTGTTGGGTGGCCAAGCTCTTTTAGCGCGTTGGCGACGTCATTAAGTTCCATTACAACCCCCTTAATTCTATATTTCTAGAATAATGGAAATATATGAAGAAGCAACACCTCCGAGTTAAATAAAATTCGCAAGGATTCGAAAGCGTACTAATTCTTCAAGACAGTTGCTTGCAGCCGCAGCGGCCCGTCTACAGTGAAGGCACGGCGTTAGCCGTCGCAGCACGGGGCTGCCAGATACTGTTTTTTTACTGGGTTACAGACCTGCAGGGCTGTAACCCTGAAAAAGCGGAGTTTCACGACGTCCTTTTTTGGGGACTCTTGGCGACCGGTTATCCCGGTCGCCTGCTGCATCAGGCCGCTGACAGCAAGAATTTAGCCTGGCTAGACCCGTCGCGCGGGCCATGCTCTGAGTCTCAGTCTTTGAAGGCGTGGTCGAGTTCGTTAACCTGTCTGTAGATTTCCAGCATCTGACCGCTGCACTGGTTCACCACCTGCCCGGCGAGACGCTGAGCCAATTCCTCACTGCCCCAAAAGTATTTCTTTTCAAACGCCCGGAACTGTTCGCGAAGTTCATAGGTGGCGTTCGCCAGCGCCGCCACGTCCGACCGCAGGTCGATATTGTCTGCATAGTTGCTCATGCCATGCTCCGGGAGTGTTGTGAGGCTGAAACCGGCGTCACTGAATGTCTGCGCTGAAATTCAGCCAGACGACGAATGCCTGCCGTGTGGTACTGCTCTAACAGTTCGATGCCAATCCAGCGGCGTCCGCTCTGAGCCGCCGCCACACAGGTCGAACCACTCCCGGCGAAAGGGTCTAACACTATCGCGCCCGGCTGCGTGAAGGACTCAATCCGCGGTTGCAGGATAGATACTGGTTTTTCCGTCGGATGGTGACGGTTGCCGGTGTACTGCCAGGGCATGACGTCCGGGAGCGGTTTTTCCGGCAACGGCGGGCGCCCTTTGGCGAGGACATAGGCGCTTTCGTGCTGATAGCCGACGAATGCGGATTTCGAAGCATAGGTCTTGGTGAAAACAATGTGGCCAACCACGCGAAAGCCGGCGGCTTTCCATGCGGCCATAAACTGATCCACCCGGTTCCAGCCGTAAAAACTGACCGCCAGACTGTCGTTTTTCAGCACCCGGAACATCTCGCGGCTGGCCGGCAGTAACCAGTCCCCCTGTTTATCGTTGGCAATAGACCGCCCTGACCGATCAGTAAATCCCACCAGGTAAGGCGGATCCGTGAGGATAAAATCCACGGAACGGGACGGAAATGTTGACATGACCAGCTGACAGTCACCCTGCATATATCGGGACATAGTGTTACTCACAGAGAGTGCCGGAACCGGCCGGCGCCGTGCCCCCACGACAGACGGGCGCAAAGCGGAGCAGGCAGGTGCGTCCCCGGAAGCCGCAGCGCAAACCCGTCACGGGCTGAATGCGCCGTGACGGGTGCGAACGGGTGAGGAGACGACGGAGTGAACACTTGCAGGCGCAGCGGCCCGGCTACAGTGCGGGCACGGCGTTGGCACTAACGTTAAGGACGTGGAGGGATAGCACGGAAGTGAGCAAATCAGGGCGGCACCGTCAGGTGCTATGGATGTGGAGCAACGCGACATCCTTGGGTGAAAAGCCGCCGGGCACAGGACCGGCGCAGCAAGGTTCACCGACTTATCCCCCGCGAATACCGAAGTTACTCAGTGAATCTGTGGATAACCGAAAGCGGTTTGAAATGAGACGGTAGTCTGCGACGACCGGGGCGGTACGCGAAATGAATGGCAGCAGGACAGACACCGGCCAGGCCGGCCTCTGAGGTCAGACGATGAATGAGGATGACATGCTGTTCGTCGCGGGCGGTTCAGAGGTGGCCACGATGCTCTTCAAGCAGGTCAATCGCCTGCTGCAGCACGCCGGCCGCATAGTTGTCTTCAATGATTTTCGCAAAAGTCAACCGGTCGGCCAGGCATTCCACCAGGGTATCGTGACAGATTTCGTTACCTGTCAGAAAAATGCGGGTCGCCGCGTCAGCGACGGCATCTTTGACGTCCGAGAAGAAAATCCACTCTTTGGGAAAGCGGGGATTAATGACCATTTCATGTCTCCGGCGGGGTTAAACGCTCCTCTTATCATGCATCCGGGTTCTGATGCCGTCCAGCACGACCAGGCAGTCATCTTGAGAATGTCGAAAAACGGTAAAAAAAATCTATCCTGTAAAAACCCGCAACGCTCGCCGCAGACTCGGCTGAGGCGTACCGCAGCACCGCGAGGAACGAACAGCCGCGACGAGGAAGCGTCATATCGTCTGCAACTGATGTGAAAACCGCACACTCCCGGCCTGATGTAGCCATAAAAAAGCCGGCACGCAGACCGGCGGAAAACGATGATCGGCTTTACTTACGGTTTTTCTTCCAGGTTTCAGAGGCCAGAAACGCCGCGCGTACCACCACAATGGCCCAGCACAGCTGCAGGAGTATCTTCACCGGCACACTGAACCCGTCAAATATCAGCAGCGGTACGATAAACAGGCAACTGATGAGAAAACACCACTCCGCCGCGCTTTTGCGCATCCTACCCGTCAGCGTCTCCAGCCCGATGATCCCTTTGCATAACAACATAAATGACATGGTACTCTCCAAAAATCATCCGGCACGCCGGAGGGCTTCAGTCTTTTTTCAGCATGCGTTTGAAATTAGTTCGGGCCTGCCCTTCCCCTTTCGTACTGCCGGTGGTTTCCGGGGGCACTGAAGGGGCAAGCACCTGGCCAGCACAGGCGGCAATGACGTCCTGAATGCTGGCCGTCGTGGGCTGCCATCCCGTCGTTTGCTGAATAATACCCACCAGCTGGTCGGCGGTCAGCTGGCCATCGAACAGCATGGACAACAGATAAGGCAGACGCTTATCCAGCTGGTATAACGCGCTTCCGCCCACGATCGCCGCCCGGAAAAAATCACCACGGGTGCGCAGGGGAACTGACTCGATAATCTCCATCGCCCTGGCATCCTGACTGTCGTCTTCAGGGTGCAAATAGACGGTCAGTTTCTTACGTTTGTCGGTCACGGATAGCGCTCCTTGGAATTAAAGTAAAACAAGTTCGCGAACCAGCGCCGTCTGGGGTTCATTGACCACCACAATACGGTCGGGGGCCAGTTTCCAGGCACGGCGCACGGCAGCCTCAATCAGCGACGCCCCGCCACCCACCAGCCAAACCCGGTTCACCTGGCGGTACGCCGACAACTCATTGACCACCCGTTCCCCGAGTCGCTCGATGGACGAACTTATCATGTCCAGCACATAGTCCACTTTTGACTCATCGTTGACAACTGTGGCGGCAAACTCGCGGTCATGCCGTCGCTGTATCAGTTGATCGGCCACAAAGGCGCTGGTGTCGCTGTTGGCCATACGCAGTGCCGTGAGGGTGGCCTGCGTTACCATCGATACGCCGATCGTAGAATTGCCCTGAATGGCACTGACATCTTCAAACTGCCCCACCAGGACACCGGCATCGAGCGTCGTTCCCCCCAGATCAATTACAAGCGAGGTTTCCAGCGCCCCTACCCCTGCACGTTCCAGCGGCGATATCACGGCAGGCAACGACTCCGGCATGACGTCAACGTGCGCGATGGTGAAAGTTTCGCGCTTGTTCAGCGTTACCGGCCGCAGCAGGTTGTCGATTTTACGCTGTATGTTGGCCTCGTTATGCTGACAGTCGCTGGTGTAGAACTCATTGATGGGTAAGGTGACGGTCAGGCTCACCGGCTGAGGCGGCAAGCCGCAGGTGAGTAGCGCATGATGTACGGCCAACAAATTTGTGTCGCCATACTGGTATTCAATGTTGGTGGTATTGATCGCCTGATGGCTGACGCTGTCAAAGGAGTACTTCAGCCCGTCAATTTCATAATTATACGTTTCACTGCTGCCGATCCCGGCGACCTTCCATCCCGCTTTAAACGAATTCGGCGAGACAGAAGTACAGATTTTATCGCCGTCCCGCCAGGCCAGTTTTACGTTCGTCGAACCGTCGTCACAACCCATCTTTTTCATGATACACCCTTATATTTACTCATTTAGAGTAAATATAATAACCCAAAGAGGACTATTTGCAATTATAAATACTCATTATGAGTATTTATGAATCATCAAAATAGGTTTTCTTGAGATGGAATAAATTTTGCTCAAAGAATATACCCTCGAATTTTTTCCGCCTGAGAAAACAGAGAGCTAGTCAAAAGAAGCCATGCGGCGCTTGCAAGTCGGATTTTTCACACCAATAATACTGTAATTATATACAGTATTGTTAAAAGGAGTTGCCATGCTACTCATCACTCCCGCCGCCATTGATCCGGTGAAGGTTTCGTTGCCCCTGTTTATTGAACGATGCCCCGCCGGCTTTCCCAGCCCTTGTGCCGACTACGCCGACGCAGAACTGGATCTGAACGATTACTGTATAAAGAAAAAATCCTCCACGTTCTTCATCCGGGCGATTGGAAATTCGATGACCGATATCGGTTTGCACAGTGGTGACCTGATGGTCGTAGATAAAGCAGAAGAGCCACATCATGGTGACATTGTGATAGCGGAGATAGACGGTGAATTCACGGTAAAGCGACTGTTACTGACACCTCGCCCAGGGCTTCAGGCCATGAATCCTAACTTTCCGACAATCTATCCAGAGAACTTGCAGATTTTTGGCGTCGTGATGGCTTTTGTGCATAAAACCCGGGGCGGTGAATGATGTTTGCCCTGGCGGACGTAAATTCTTTTTATGCAAGCTGCGAAGCGGTTCTTAACCCAAATCTTCGCGGCAAACCATTGATAATATTGAGTAATAATGATGGCTGTTGCGTGGCGAGATCCGCAGCAGCCAAAAAATTAGGCATAAAAATGGGCATGCCGTGGTTTCAGATCCAGCAGATGTCGTTCCCTGAGAAGGTGTACGCGTTCTCCAGCAACTATTCCTTATATCACTCATTTTCCCAACGGGTGATGAGTCATTTAGAGGAACTTTCGCCACGCGTGGAGCAATACAGTGTGGATGAAATGTTTATTGATATCAGAAGCATCGATAACTGCATGGATTTTGAAACCTTTGGCCACCAGCTGCGCGCGCACGTTCTGAAGGGAACTGGCCTGACAATCGGTGTAGGGATGGGACCCGGCAAAGTTTTGGCCAAAGCCGCTCAGTGGGCCTCGAAGGAATGGCCACAATTTAAGGGTGTGCTGGCTCTCACGCCGGGTAATCCCCGGCGGACTGAAAAATTGTTATCGCTGATGCCCGTTCAGGAAGTCTGGGGCTGCGGAAGCCGGATTTCAAAAAAGCTAAACCTGATGGGTATACACACTGCCCTGCAGCTCGCTCGCGCGAATCCCACTTTTATCAGGAAGAATTTTAGCGTTGTCCTAGAAAGGATATGTCGGGAACTGAACGGCGAAAGCTGTATCAGCCTGGAGGAAGCCCCGCCTGCAAAACAGCAAATTATCTGCAGCCGCTCTTTCGGCGAGAGGATCACAACCTATGAGGCGATGCGTCAGGCCGTCTGCCAGTATGCCGAACGGGCAGCGGAAAAGCTCAGGGGTGAACATCAGTACTGCCGGCATATTTCCGTTTTCGTGAAAACATCACCTTTCGCAGTCAACGAAATCTATTACAGCAACGTGGCCACTGAAAAGCTCACCACACCGACACGAGACACCCGCGATATTATTGCGGCCGCAATGAAGGCACTCGATCGTATCTGGGACGATGGCCGCCGGTACGCAAAGGCCGGAATCATGCTCAATGATTTCACACCAAACGGTGTATCACAGTTGGATTTGTTCGATGAAGTTCAGCCCCGACCTGCCAGTGACGCGTTGATGCACGTTCTCGATGGCATCAATAATTCTGGCCTGGGAAAGGTATGGTTTGCGGGACGTGGGATTGCACCCGAATGGCAGATGAAACGTGACATGCTCTCCCCTGCTTACACTACAAGATGGTCGGATTTACCGGTTGCCTCGATTCGTTGACCCTTCTCTATCTGCGTGTAAATTTTAGCGGCAATACGATATTAAATAAAAATCATTATGATTGTTAAATAATGCCTTTTTAATATTTTAATGATATTAAAATAACTTACATACCATTAATCCATCTCAACATTTAAAATCTGGATTGTGCTTCTGCTCTGCCCACCCCACGCAATTCCCACAGCATGGTCGGACGGGAGTTTTATGCTTGGAATACTTTTAAATAGTAATTTCAAAACTAGGGCTATCGAAGAGTCACCTAAGTGGAGAAAAAGTGACTCTGATGCAATAGCAATTGCATCTATCACAGTTAACCAATGCAAAAAATTTCTCTTTATCTAGTTACCAATCATTTACACCTCAAAAACAAATTATATTAATATTAAAATAATATTATTTAATGATAATTATCTGAGAAAATGCTGGTTTAAAAAGATATTTTACTGCTAGTATAAGAACATCATAAGCACAGCATTTTAATATTAAAATGAGGGTAAAAAATGATTCTTACAGTTGGGAATACTAAAGGTGGTGTAGGGAAAACAACACTTGCAGTGAATATTGCTGCCGCCAGAGCCATGCAAGGCCGTGATGTCCTACTTATTGATGCTGACCGGCAGGAGACAGCACAGACGGCGATCAGCATAAGAGCACAAAACGATATCCAACCAGGTATCGCATGCTCGGCTTATGCTGATGGCCCGATTCTGCGCTCACAACTTATGCAGCAAAAAGCAAAGTATGATGATGTGATCATTGATGCTGGCGGCAGGGACTCAACAGCATTGCGTGCAGCACTCGTTTTGACAGATGTCCTTTTAGTTCCCTACCGTCCAGGCAGTTTTGATGTATGGGCTTTGCAGGATATTTCAGACCTAATTACAGAGGCACGTAGTGTGCGTGACGGGTTGAAAGCTTACTCAATCATTAACGTTGCCGATGCAAATCGTAACTCAATAGACAATAGAGAAGCTGCAGCCATCTTTACCGATTACCCGGAGCTTGAGTTTATCCCTGAACATATTGTTGGCCGTAAAGCATTTTCAAATGCTGCTGGTTCAGGCCAATGCGTCTTTGAATATAAGCCACAAGATGCTAAAGCTAATCTGGAACTTACTACCCTCATAAGCATCCTATTTAACAATCAATAAAACATCATATTAATATTAAGGTGATATGAAATGGCAATTACAAAACCACCAAAAAAAACAAATGAAGCCAACGCTAAACTAGATGCTTTCATCGAAGGTGCTCCAGATGGCCAGTCAGCCAAAAAGAAAGGTGTCATTAAAGGGAAAAAACAACAAATCACGTTAACTATCACCCCAGATATCCTTGACCAATTAGACCAGAAAGCAGGAGACCTAGGGCTTTCGCGCGCGGCTCTGATCAACATCGGGATCCGGCATGTACTTAATGAAGGCGCAATGATTGGTGGGAAGAAAGACTAGAGGATATTCTCTATCGTTTCTTTTAACACTTATAATACTATCATTATGATATTAAATTGATTGTTTTTTAGATGCGTAATAATGGTTAAACACGTACATAAAATGCAGACTTTGTTGTTTGGTGAGATATACACACTCCTAGTAAATTTAGCCAGATTTTGGAAATTATTGATGACCATTCTGGTGACAGACGAAGTGTATACATGTGGAGAGGGCAGGGTGATGTGAGTTGGGCAATACATAGTTCAGCATATCGCCGTCTCTTGAAAGAAAGACGCTGGGAAGAGCCACCTTCTGAGGTGACGATGCGCGATTATGAAAGAGATCTGCTACTTAACGCTTGGCATCAGGGCTATGGCTATGAAAATGGCAGGAAGTTGACTGATTTTGAGTTACTGGCAAAGCTTCAACACCATGGTGCTGCAACTAGGCTGATCGATGTATCAAGAAATATGTTAGTGGCTTTATGGTTCGCTTGCAGATCGCAAACTGACAAAACAGGCATTCTACTGGGATGGCATATAAGTAATATTCTGGGTTTTGAAGGTCGTTCTGAAGAAAGGGGATATAACGAAATTTTTGGGGCAGGGGACACTAAAGGTCTTGATACGGGCTCACATCCTGTTGTCTGGCAACCACCTGTAGTGAACCGCCCCGGTAATCCTGGAGACTACATTCTTTGAGAGAGGTAACCAGGATGACAAAACATAACCGATTTCCCCCTGAAGTTCGTCAACGCGCTATTCGTATGGTTCTGGAAAACCAGAATACCTACAACTCACAATGGGCCGCTATCTGCTCCATTGCCCCTAAGATCGGCTGCACTCCCGAGACATTGCGTATCTGGATCCGTCAGCAGGAGCCCGTTGGTGATGAGCAGAATGCGCTGACTGCCAGCGAACGCCAGCGTCTGAAAGAACTGGAGCGGGAAGTCCGCGAGCTGCGCCGCAGCAATGATATTCTGCGTCAGGCTTCAGCGTATTTTGCCCAGGCGGAGCTCGACCGCCACTGGAAAAAATAATGCCGCTTCTGGAAAATCTGAGCGGTGAACACGGGGTCGGGCCAGTCTGTCATGAGCTGGATATTGCTCCGTCAACGTACTACTGGCATCAGCAACGCCGGAAGTGTCCTGAACGACGCAGTAGTCGGGATAAACGCGATGCCGTGCTGATACCTGAGATACAGCGCGTATACGAAGAAAACTACAGCGTTTACGGTGTGCGTAAGGTCTGGCGACAGCTAAAACGTGAAGGTGTCGGCGTTGCCCGCTGCACCATTGAGCGCCTGATGAAAGCCCTGCAGCTACGTGGGGTGACACGCGGCAAAAGTGTCAGAACCACCCGCAGCAACAAAGCCGAAACACCGCAGGATCGGGTGAACCGGCAGTTCGTGGCTGAACGGCCCGATAGTCTTTGGGTGGCCGATTTTACCTACGTCAGCACCTGGCAGGGGTTCGCATATGTGGCCTTCATCATTGATGTGTTCGCCGGTGTTATCGTGGGCTGGCGGGTCTCATCCACGATGGAAACGTCGTTCGTGCTGGATGCACTGGAGCAGGCGCTGTGGGCCAGACGCCCGAGCGGTACCATCCATCACAGCGACAAAGGTTCGCAATATGTGTCACTGGCGTACACGCAACGGCTGCAGGACGCGGAGCTGCTGGCTTCAACAGGCAGCACGGGCGACTCATATGACAATGCGATGGCAGAAAGTATCAACGGGTTGTACAAAGCGGAGGTGATCCACAGGCAAAGCTGGAAAACCCGACAGGATGTTGAGCTGGCTACGCTGAAATGGGTGGACTGGTACAATAATCACCGATTGATGGAACGGACCGGATATATCCCGCCAGTGGAGGCAGAAAAAGCCTATTACGCTTCGCTGAATGACCGGGATGTGGCAGCCTGATCACTCAGGCAAAATACTCTCCAGGAAAACCGGAGCGGTTCAGTAGTAACAAAAAGAATTGCAGCTCAAAGCGCTGAATTTTTATACAGCAGAGTTTGTGATGACCCAGTAAGTAGTTTGGCGTTTATAAAAGAAAAGAAGGCATTCCTGGCGATTGGTCTTACGCCGGAAATGAAAAGCGTTTGTTTAAGGATCCTCGAAGATAGCTTTGATGTACGCCAGTTAACTTTGTTCCCTGATATCGACGGTTTTGGTTATGCCAACAGTGAAAATTTTGGACGTTACAGTAACGAAAGATGGTGAACGAATAGGAGAAGATCCCTTTCATCCGTTCCGAACTGAAGAGTGGATCTAGTCAGAGTCTTCTGGATCAATAAGTTATCCACATATACACCTGATATTACAATTCTTAAGATCATAATTAGATCATATTAAAGAAAAACAGATCACCAGCCTCGTATTCTATTGAAAACATTACTTAAATCGGCACATTGAGCGGTTACTTTCATAAAAAAAGCGGTTACTTTCATAAATTTAGCGTTTACTTTCATAATAAAGGCGGTTATTTTCATAACCTTTAGGCGGTTACTTTCATAAAAAGTTCTCAAATTTCAAATACGGTGTGGATAAATGGAAAACTCTAATGATATCAATCCACCAGAAAGTCCATTCGCGATCATCAAGAAAGATTCAGGCACAGCTTATGAACTGATCCCGAACAGCAGCAAAACTGTCCAGCCTGTAGCACTACTTAGATTGAGTGTGTTTACCCCTGTTTCACCTAAGGAAAAGGGGAAGCGGGAATTTCTGATTGATGCGTCAGAAGAACTTTCCAGCTTAGAGGTTGCCAGGCAGGAAGGGTATACAAATATCAAGATTCAGGGCGCCAAGCTCGGTATGTCCACTGATTTCAAAACGTGGATAGGGATCATCTCTGCCTTTTCAAAATACGGTTATTCCAGTGAAAAAATAACCTTACCGTTCTCAGAATTTGCCCGGATGTGTGGTTTAAAGCCCACAGACATCAATGGACGTGCCAGAACACGTCTCAGTGACTCTTTGTTCAATTTATCGAGTGTTACCCTGGCATTTCGCAGCAAAGATGGCAAACGCTCCCTGGTGACGCATTTGGTACAACGTGCGGTGTTAGATATGGACGCTGATCTGGTTGAAATTGTTGGGGACCCAAGTCTATGGGAACTGTACAGATATGATCACAAGGTTTTGCTTGGTCTAAAAGCCCTTTCAGAGTTATCCCGTAAAGAAGCAGCTCAGTCCCTGTATGTGTACTTTGAAAGTATGCCCCCATCTACATTGTTTGTTTCAATGAAACGCCTCCGGGAGCGTCTGGCGATGGAATCGCAAGTAAAAGACCAAAACGCGACGATCCGCAGGGCAATGACTGATTTGAAGAAAATCGGCTACATAGACTATACAGAGACGAAAAAGGGGAGGGAGATCATGTTCATCATCCATACCCGCTCTCCAAAGCTTGGGCTCGCTTCTTCATAAAAGCGGTCACTTTCATAACGCACTGCAAGAAAGGCGGTTACTTTCATAAACGGCATTCGTTAAGCGGTCACTTTCATAAGTTACAGCAAAATTGGCGGTATACGCCGGTGTTTAAGAGTGAATTATGTACTGACTGTGATGCATTCTTATGAAAGCAGCATCTCTTTTCAAAGGCATTATGAAAGTGACCGCTTTCCATTATGAAAGTAGTCACCTTATGCCTAAGGGATGGAACATAGAATACAATGAAAATAATATTAAATTGATGTTGAAATTAAATCATATTGATATTTTTATGACTTGTACTATGCATCCCGACACTTTCACATTAATGATTTTAAAGTCGTGAGATAAGATTACCGCTCATGAGTACCTCTATTTTTAAGTCATCTTAACTACTTGGAAGCGTCTGTTAAACCTGTGGCGATGCAGATTTGAAAATGGCAAGTTACCAAAAAATTGGATTTGCATACTTAAAGATGGTGATTTTAAATGAAAGAAATAACTAATTGAAAAATATAATTTTAACGAAATAAATGTCATGTGACTCATGAAATGAGAGGCGGGAGTTAAATGAATGTAACGGTTAATAGATACACTCCTCCAGGGCTGGTTGAGGGAACACACTATCTAATCAGCATTGTTAAAGACGTAGGGGTTGAGTGTAAGTTTGTTGTGGAAATTGTAAGACTTCCGGAAGAAATGCACCCGTTTTTCTATGACCAATATAATGCCGATAAGATCGAAAACGATTTCTATGTGGTCAATTTCTTCGATTATGTGATATTCAAACAAGACGAGGGAGTGTACAGATATACGCCGGTTGTAAACATGAAATTTACTTTCAAGGAGATGAGAGAGTTTGTAAATGATGGCTTAGCTGTAGCGGTCTTTGATTACATTGAAAATAATAACTTTGGAGCAATAGTGGCCATCCCTATGGATAGGGGGCTATCCTGGATGTACAACAAGGTTTTACGTGAAAATGAGCAAAATTTAGGCTACAATTATAACCAATCTTATATGGAGCAACATATTCATGTCATCGAACCGTAATTTTACATCCACGTCCGAACGCCCAAAAAACGGATACAGCCGTGATGATGTTTTGCGCATTGCTTCAGATTACAAGAATATGCGCATCAAGTTGATATCAGAAGCTGCGAAGTTATGTGGAAAAGAAGTAGGCGAAATTGGCGAAGTTGTTTCTCCGAGAACTAAGAAAAAAGACAGCCTTGCTGGTTTTGAATCTCCGTTGAAAAGAAAGAATGTTAAGAAAACTTAAAAGCGTGGGCAAGTGCCCCGCTTTCCACCCCCTACCTGTTACTTCAAAAAATCAAATCAGCGTTAAATCTAGACTGCACAGTCTATAGCCATGATTAAGTTGAATTTATTCATCATATTCCCTTTTCATGGGAAACGTGCCTTCAGGAGTGCAAGCAAACAGGAACTACTTCCTTAGCTACTCCAGCACAGCGCTCGCTATTTCATCCAACTTCTGACGTAACTTACTTTGCGCACTCGAACTATTATTATTAAATCTGGTATATAGTTCCTTTTCTATAAGGAACGTACGTTGAGTCTCTGCGTCAGACTTGTGGCCCGTTTTGGTCAGATTAAATCTAATGAATTTTTTCTTATCTTTGAGCAACTCCCCCGTATGAAGGTAGCGATGCCCCAGCTTTTCATACAGGTGCTGGCTTCCTCTAGTTTCGACAGACACCTTCTTTCCCTCTCTGTTGAGGATAGATGTAAGGTACTCTTCATACAAATTGTCGGCTGAGCTATATGGTTCCACGATAATGACATCAACAATTTCTTTGGGCTTCTGATCTATGGTTAAAGGGGAAAAATCATCAGGGTGGAAAAGCAAACTCATCAATGTATGAAAATCTTGCGTTAAGTCGTACAACTGGCCAGCCGGTGGTTTCGCACGAGGAGGAAGCGATACTTCTTTTATTAACCCCCAATTTCTAAGAGTACTTACAGCCTGGAGAGTCATACCTCTTTCCATTGAGGTAAGTTTAAGTTCGGCTTCATCTAGCGAGAGAGTACCTATAATCGGTACTGTTTTGCGGATCTTCAGTTCCCTAGCAAACTCGATCTGGTAGCAGGTTAGTTCGCTTGTCATGCGGATGAGATGATAGCGCATTTTGGGGGGAAGCGTTTCCATATCAATACGACCAAGACCCAGCGTAAGACGTGTGTAATATTCAGTTTTTGCTGCCTCATCATCTGCAACGAGTTTGCGAACCACCGTCAGTACTTCTTCCTCTCGAAATTCAACATCTTCAACGTAATCGTAAGCCAAGCCCAGAGCGTAATCTTTTAGACGCTTTTGCCGCTCCTCCTGTTCAATATCGGCCAGGCCTCGCAATAATTTATCGCTAGCATTGACCATACCTCCCACACCGGGTAGGCCTTTTGCAGACTCAACGAACAAATCTAGGACAAGTTTTTTGAGACGTGGGGTAAATATTTTTTTCAATTCGTCCATGGCTCTTCTCTTTTCGTAATTACGGTTCCCCTATCAGGAGACCTGCTGAGCTATAAAATAGGGTCGGAATAGACTGTTAAACACCTACGCCTGAAAACACAACTTGGTGGTTTTCAAAAATCATCTTAACAATGGCGTGACAGGGACCACTTTTCCAACGAGGATTAACTGGATATCCATTTCAAGCGCGCTTCCAAACGAATGCACCAAGTTGATGATGAAGAGGCAAATTAATATCATTTTCCTACTATGAACAGTAACAAATGCTCATCATCTTAATTAAGATTAAATTAAGGAGTGAGTCAGCGATGTGACATTTATGCATGCCTATATGTACGGCAATGTTGTCGTGGCAAAGTACCTCTGACTTTGATAAAAATTTTCCTCCCGTTACCGACATTCTTCATCTTCATGTAAATAATGGGCCCGAAAACATAATTTTTTCAAGGAAAATGCGAATGTCTGCCGATTTACACAATCAGTCTGAAAATGTCAGGCAATTACTCATAGATAAACTGCACGACTGGAAAGATGGCGTCAGCCCGGCATGGAATTCAACCTGGCCGGTTTTTGACCGCCTTATCACTCGTCATCATGAAATGTTCGCGGTCTATGAGGAGCTGGCTGAGCGGGGGATCACAGGAACCAGACTCTGGATTTTGCTGGAGCAGCTTATTTTTGCCGCAAGCTTTGGTACCGAGGAAAAGCATGCCCGCTTGCGCTCAGATTTCCGGGAACTTACCGCTCTCAATGAGGCCATTAGCGAAGCAAGCATCAGGCTGGCGACCATGCTTGAGCGCCGGTCTGAATTACTGAACCTCAGTGGCCATTTCTACTGCGAGCGGCTGGTAAGCCTGACTGAACTAATTGATGAAGCAGGTAAAGATAATGGCTATTATCAGTCATCTCTCAAAAGTAAGCTTGCACTGCTTAATGTTTATGACCTGAAGCACTGGCCAGCAGTTGAAGATATACTGCATGTAATGGGATTGGAAGAAGTAATCACTGAGTTCGCTGATGACGCCACTGAGGCTATCATTAATGCCCGCCGCCCTTCTTTGACGGATTATTTCAGGGAGCTGTTTGACCGTATTAATGATCAAAAAAATGGATTGGTTGGATATTCATTACCCCGTGGCTTCAATTTGTCAGATGAAACCCTCGCAACGATATGCAACATTACTCGCAATCTTAATTCAGAGGAAACCGTTGATGCAGCTTACGTTAAGCGAACCCGCCATCGGCTAAAAGAGCAGGGCGTGGTGACCGGGTGGTAATAACAAAACCATCCGGCCAATGGCATTAAAATCGAGCGTGCTCCTGGGCAGTCCTGATTTCCCTTATGACTTCTGGATGTTGCCCCCCGGCGTCTATGCGAGCAAGCCGTTGTTCTATTACCTCTTCATCGCCAAGAAATTCACTAAGCCTGTTAAGGTCCAGACTCAGGTAACGACCTATATCACTGCTGATGCCACGCCCTCTTAAGCGCATAAGCAACTGCAGCAGTCCATTATCGGTTTGAATAACCTTTTCAGCCCAGATTCTGACACGTTCCGCTTTATCGATGTCGCTCCAGGCATAAAGGTACGACAGGAGATCGTCCGTATTTAAAAGACGGCTCTGAATCTCGTCCTTGTTCAACCGTTCAGCAAGCCCTGGCAACAACCCCTTCAGTTCTTCATCGAACAGTACCCTGTCATTCTCTACCACCTGTCTGTTTCCGACCACCCCATTTTGCCACAGCTGATGTCGCACATATCTTGCAATCCATGACCAAGCAGTTCCCTCTACACAGATGTTTTGGAGGACAGCTATTGAGGCTGCCCTGTCTTCCTGACACATTCTTTGTATTAACCGGTCGACAACCCCGTACAAATCGAGATCATACGCTGCAAACCACACGTTTAATTCATGATAGCGCTGTATTACGGTATCGCTGTAATCAAAGAAAAATCTCACCAACCCTTCGCAGGCCTTCGCGCTTTGCGTGGCCACCATCGGTAGAGAAAGCTGGCTGAGAATGTGCTCAAACCAGGTGCGTGAGGACACATTATTGCTGTCGATTTTCCCCAGTAATAGTTCCGCCATCGCCGCTTGTTGTGCCGGGTCAGCCGCCTGATGGAACAGGTCATCAAAAAACGCTGGGGGTAGCACATTCTGTGGAGAGGAGAAGGCGAAGTAGTAACGCCAATAAGCACCGCTGGCAAGGCGCTTATTGGCCGTCATCTCAGCGCGTTCGCGATCCCCCGTTTGGGAAAAAAGTGTAATGTTTTCGTTGTCATAGCCAGCTATCCCCGGGATCCAATCTCTGAGATGGTAGGCCGTGCGCGCCGTTGAGGGAGGAAAATGGGCCAGATGTGCAATAAGTGCGTCTTTCAGCCCGGTTTGTTCTTCTTCACTGACGCTGCCGTCACCTGAGTCGACGACAGCACGCTCCGTCAGATACTGCTCTATCCAGTCATAGAGGCTGGCGTTACTGATACGGATAAGCTGCAGCAGGCACAGGTCGGGCAGATAAACGTAATCGCGCACCCCTGCGTAGCGAAATCTCAGTATATTAAGAACCAGCTTCACCTCCCGCGGCGTGGACAACGCGGCGCCGTAGACATCCGTCACGCGGGCAAGATCGGCCAACAGGTCCTCTCCGGCACTGTTGCCGTTAACGTCCTGATAAAGTTCAGTCACGCCGCTGATGAATTCCCGCCGCAGGCTAAAAGCCTCCGGACGAGGCAGGCTGAACGAAATCTGCACGATTTTTTGCAGGTAGGCAGCACCGTCCGTGACACCCAGACCGGTCTGAATGGCATGGGCCAGCACCGATTTGTCGTAAGACAGGATATAGCGAAATCGGGGAAAATCCGCCACGGATTTCACCAGGCGCACGACTTCTACGGTCTGTGCTGGCTCCAGCCGGTCCAGGTCGTCCATTACGACGATAAAACTCAGATCCAGCGCGGTAATTTTATCGCCAATTTCGGCGCGCAGCTCGGCGGTCGTCTTTCTGTTCGTCAGAAACTCTGCGTCTGAGTAGGCCTTCAATGCCCCACTGGCGTTGGGCATGCCGGGTACCAGCGCGGCAATTTCGGCTACCGGAGCTAGGTGGCGAGCGGTCGACTGGCTGTATCGCAACACGGTCGATGCCGTGTCAGTCAGCGTTTTCTTTCGCTTCAGGCGTCTGAGCGCTGAGGCCGATAACGCGCGCTTCTCTTCTTCCGCAATAATGGCCGCGACCGGCAAAAGCAGGGATTCAACGGGACTCATTCTCCCACCGTCCAGCCAGGGCGACACGGACAGCACAAAGGTCCGCTCATGCAGTCCGGCCTCGAGGGCAAGACGCAATAAATTGAGCAGGCTGGTTTTACCTGAGCCCCAGACTCCCTCAATGCCGATCACGGCGCTGCCGTCCCGGCCTAATCCCTCGATGGCGAGTGCCAGCTGCTTCGCGACGTGGGTAAACCCATACCGGTCCTCGGCCTGGCAGTGCACGGCGGCATCAAGGTCTGCATTGATGCGTGTGCCGTCTCCTCTCTGTTCATCTGTCATGTTACAAATCTCCGTACAAAGTACGTAGGGTTGCCACGGCGCTGGCTAATTCTCCGTTCGGCGAAAGTGCTCAGCAAACTGCACACAGCGTACGAACGACATCTACCGGTCAGAACCAGTTACAGGCGCGGGAGCTAGTCGCCGACTGCGGCGGGAAAATCGCCGCGCGAACCGTCTACCCGGATGTCCAAGTGCAGATCGCCCGCAGTGAGGGTTTGAATTATTTCCTGCAGCGACCGCAGATAGAAGTTTTGTGTTGCTCGAAGCACCACTGCAGTTGGTGTGTAATGATGTTATGGACGCCCCT